>JADCGM010000172.1 GCA_020249025.1 Alphaproteobacteria bacterium | reverse complement strand
TGTCGGCGCGCCGACCGTCGGGCTCAACATCGTGCTGCCGTTCGAGCAGCTGCCGAACCCCTATGTGACCCCGGGGCTGAGCTTCCAGTTCCACTATTTCGCGCTGCGGAAGATGCACTTCCTGCTGCGTGCCCGCGCGGTCGCGGTGTTCCCGGGCGGCTACGGCACCTTCGACGAATTCTTCGAGCTGCTGACGCTCGTCCAGACCGGCAAGATCAAGCCGATGCCGATCCTGCTCTACGGCAAGGACTTCTGGACCCGCGTCATCGACTTCGAGGCGCTGGCCGAGGAAGGCACGATCAACCACGCCGATCTCGACCTCTTCCACTGGGTCGAGACCGCCGAGGAAGGCTGGGAGATCGTCCGCAAGGCCTACGACCTCTAGGGCGCGCCGGGCCCTGACAAGAAAAAGGGCGGCGTCCCGTCGGGGGCGCCGCCCTTTTTCGTGCCGTCGAGCCGACGACCGCCCTTTACTGGGCGGGCGCCTCCGCCGGCGCGGCCTCGGCCGCAGCGGCCTCGCCTTCGGCCGGGGCAGCGGCGGCATCGGCGGCGGGCGCCTCGGCGGCCGGCGCTTCGGCCGGGACCGGCGGCAGCGGCAGGTTCGAGCCCTGCGTGTTCAGATAGAGCAGCAGGTCGGCGCGATCTTCAGGCTTGCTGAGGCCCGCGAAGCTCATCTTGTTGCCGGGGATGTAGGCCTTCGGCGCCTTCAGCCACTCGTTGAGCTCGTCCCAACCCCAGGGCTTGCCCTTGGTCGCGAGCATCGCGTCCGAATAGCTGAAGCCCGCGGCGTGCGCATGCACGTTGCCGACGATCCCGTACAGGTTCGGACCGATGCCGTTGGCGCCGCCCTGGTTGATGGTGTGGCAGGCCGCGCACTTCTTGTAGACGCTCGCGCCCTTCTCGGCCGACGCGGTCGCGAGATAGAAGGCGATCGGCTTCTCGGCCTCGGCTGCCGGCGCAGCAGCCGACGCCTCTTCCTCGACGCCCTCGACCACATAGCCGGGCTTTTCCGGCTTCTGCGGCGTGTAGATGTAACCGGTCACGATCGTCAGGCCGAGAACCGCGATGAGCGCGGTCAGCACCCAACCCGAAATCTTGTTCCACTCAAAACTGTCCAACTCAGCCTCCGATGCCCCCGGGCGAGAAAAGCGCAGCTTCACTAGCGACGCCTCTCCCTCTCGGCAAGGCCCGGCTTGACCATCTTGACGCGTGGCGGCGATAAGCCCGCCCGTCATGGAGAATTACCCCGCCCCGGCGCGTGCGCTGGTCGAACGCCTCGCCGCCGCCGCCGCCGCCGAACCGGGCCGCGCCGTCGCCTTTCAGGGCGCGCCCGGCGCCTATTCGCATCAGGCGACGCGGGAGCTGTTTCCCGACGCCATCCCCCTGCCCTGCTTCACCTTCGAGGACGCGATCGAAGCGGTGAACAGCGGCGCGGCGTTCCGCGCAGTGATCCCGATCGAAAATTCGCTGCACGGGCGGGTCGCGGACATCCACTTCCTCCTGCCCGAATCGGGGCTGTCGATCGTCGGCGAGCATTTCGTGCGGGTGTCGCACTGCCTGCTCGGCGTGCCGGGCGCGTCGCGCGCGGGCGTGCGCGAGGCGGTCAGTCATCCGCAGGCGCTCGGCCAGTGCCGCAAGCGGCTCCGCGATTGGGGCATCAAGCCGGTCGCCTATGCCGACACCGCCGCCGGCGCCGCACTCGTCGCCGAGTCGGGCGATGCCGGGCTTGCGGGCGTGGCCTCGCGGCTGGCGGGCGAGCTCTACGGGCTCGACATCCTGGAGGCGGGAATCGAGGATGCTGCGCACAACACCACGCGCTTCGTCGTGCTGTCGCGCATCCCCGAGGCGCCCCAAGGCGACGGGCCGCTGATGACGACGCTGATGTTCGAGGTCCGCAACGTGCCGGCCGCGCTCTACAAGGCGATGGGCGGCTTCGCGACCAACGGCGTCAACATGACGAAGCTCGAAAGCTACGTCGATCCGGAGACCTTCTCCGCGGCGTTGTTCTACGCCGACATCGTCGGCTCGCCCGAGGACACCAACGTGGCGCTGGCGCTCGAGGAGTTGCGTTTCCAGTCGAAGTGGGTGCGGCTGCTCGGCACCTACCGGCAGGCGAAGCCTAGGGCCTGACGACGCCCTGCGCCGCCGCCAGCGCTTCCAGCTCGGTGCGGATGTTGCAGCGCGGGTCCTTCAGCCAGCCATCCATCGCAGCCCGCAGCGGCGCGATCTCGGCGGAGCGGACCATCGCCTTGATCGGCCCGATGGCGGCGGGCGTGATCGACAGGCGCTCGATGCCGAGCGCCAGCAAGGCCAGCGCCTCCAACGGCCGCCCGCCCATCTCCCCGCAGACGGAAACCGGCACGCCGGCGGCCTTCCCCGCATCGGAGACGCGCTTAAGGAAGCGCAGGATCGCGGGCGACAGCCAGTCGTAGCGATCGGCGAGCTTGGGGTTCGAGCGGTCGGCGGCGAACAGGAACTGGGTGAGATCGTTGGTCCCGACCGACAGGAAGTCGATGTTCGGCAGCAGCAGATCGAGCATCTCGGCGAGCGCCGGCACCTCCAGCATGACGCCGTAGCGCACCTCGACCGGCAGCGGCTTGCCCTGCTTCTCCAGCCATGCGCGCTGCTCCTCGACGATGGCCTTGGCCTCGTCGAACTCCCAGGGCTCCGAGACCATCGGGAACATGACATGGAGCGTGCGGCCGGCGGCGGCGTCGAGCAGCGCGCGCGCCTGCACCTTCAGCAGGCCGTCGCGTTCGAGCGCGATGCGCAGCGCGCGCCAGCCCATCGCCGGGTTCTCTTCGGCCGCCTCGTCCTCGTCGCGCATGTAGGGGACGGCCTTGTCGCCGCCGATGTCGACGGTGCGGAACACGACGGGCTTGTCGCCGGCGGCCGCGAGCACGTCGCGGTAGAGCGCGGTCTGGCGCTCGCGGCGCGGCAGCGTCGCCGAGACGAGGAACTGGAACTCGGTGCGGAAAAGGCCGATGCCGTCGGCATTGGTCTGGTCGAGCGCGGGCAGGTCGGCGCGCAGGCCGGCGTTCATCGCGAGCTTGATCCGCACCCCGTCCTTCGAGACGGCAGGCAGGTCACGGATCTTCGCATATTCGGCCTGGCGCTTGGCGCGCATCGCCGCGACCGAGGTGAACTGCT
Organism: Alphaproteobacteria bacterium; assembly: GCA_020249025.1. GTDB lineage: Bacteria > Pseudomonadota > Alphaproteobacteria > Sphingomonadales > Sphingomonadaceae > JADCGM01. The sequence goes on along the minus strand of JADCGM010000172.1, from coordinate 578 downwards.
TCACCATCGCCGTCGTCGGCCGCGCGAACATCGCCGAGGAGGTGGCGTCGAGGATGATCTCGTCGCCCTCGGCCACCGTCTGCCGCAGATCCTTGAGGCGGCCGAGCACCGGAACGCCCATGGCGCGCGCGACGATGGTGACGTGGGAGGTCAGCGACCCCTCCTCCATCACCACGCCCTTCAGGAAGCGGCGGTCATATTCGAGCAGTTCGGCCGGCCCGAGGTTGCGCGCGACGAGGATCGCATCGTGCTTGAGGCCGAGCTGGGCGGCGGTGCCGAGCTTGCCCGCGACGATGCGGATCAGCCGGTTCGACAGATCGTCGAGATCGTGGATGCGCTCGCGCAAGTAAGGATCGTCGATCTTCGACATCCGCTCGCGCATGCGCTGCTGGACGCGCTCGATCGCCGCCTCGGCGGTGAGGCCCGAGTCGATCGCCTCGTTGATGCGCCGCGACCAGCCCTCGTCGTAGGCGAACATCTTGTAGGTTTCGAGGATGTCCTCGTGATCGCCGGGGCCGGCGAATTCGGCCTGCCCCATCATGCGGTCGATCTGCTCGCGCATGCGGGTGAAGGCGTCG
>JADCGM010000171.1 GCA_020249025.1 Alphaproteobacteria bacterium | reverse complement strand
TGCGGCGGGCCCAGCCGGAGGCGTGATGTCGACCATCGATCTGTTTGGCGATCGCCCGCGGGCTCGCTTTCGCACGGTCGGAGCGCTGCGCGCTGCAGCTTTCCGATTGTGCGAGGCTACGCGGGGGCTTCGGTGCGAGGAGCTTGCCGTCGAGCTGCATGAGAGCATCTGCGCTCACTTCCCGGGTGAGCGTGGCGAGCGGCTGTCGGCAATCGCGCGGAAACGCGCGGCATGACCTCGCTCGGCCGCATGATGGCGGGGTCGGCCCGCGTCGAGACGACCGGGGCGCTCGCCCTGGGCGACGAGGCGACGCCGTACCGCGAGCGCTCGTCGGACTTCTATCCGACCCCGCCCTGCGCGATCGACGCGTTCCTCGCGGCCGAGCTGCAGTGGCTCGAAGGCGAGACCGTCTGGGAACCGGCCTGCGGCGACGGCGCGATCGCGCGCAAGATGACGGCCGCCGGACTCGAGGTGCTCGGCACCGATCTCGTCGATCGCGGCTATGGCAAGGGCGGGCGCGACTTCCTCGCCGAGACGCACCTCAACGGCTGCCGGCGCATCGTCACGAACCCGCCGTTCGGGATTGCCGAGGCCTTCATCCGGCATGCGCTGCTGCGGCTCGACGTGCCGTACCTCGCGCTGCTGCTGAAGGCGACCTATTGGCATGCCGCCACCCGGGCGCCGCTGTTCGCTGCCCGCCCGCCGGCGGTCATCTACGCGCTCACCTGGCGGCCCGACTTCCTGAAGAAGGGCGCGCCGACGATGGACGTCGTCTGGTGCGTCTGGGACTGCCAGCGCAGCTGGGACGGCACGCGCTACGAGCTGCTGATGCGCGAGCCCGCCGGCGCCGTCGCTGATCTGTTCGGGGCGGTCGAGTGATGGAGCCGCTGCCCCGCCACCAGATGGGCCCGGCCTATCGCGAGCTTCGCACCGCGCTCGAGGCGCATCGTGGCGACCTGACGCCGCGCCAGATCCGGTTCGTCGTGCTGTCGCTCGACCTCTTCCCGATCGCGCGCAACCCCAAGCTCTGGTCCGAGAGCGTCGATATCCACCGGGCCGAGGTAGACGAGCTGCCGGAGGCGCTTCGGCGTCCGTTTCGCGAGTGCGAGGTCGAGGTCACCAACAGGATCAAGCTGCAGCTGCAGGCCGACGCGGCCGCGGCTGCGCGGGCCGATGCGGCACCGGCCGCCGGCCGCAAGCGGAGGCAGGGCTGATGGGTCTGATCGTCGACAACTTCGCCGGCGGTGGCGGTGCCTCGACCGGCATCGAGGCGGCGCTCGGCCGCGCGGTCGATATCGCCATCAATCATGACGAGCAGGCGATCCGGATGCACGAGGTCAACCATCCGGGCACCCGGCACATCCGCAACAACATCTGGCAGCTGGATCCGCGCGACGTGACAGGCGGGCAGCACGTCGATCTCGCTTGGTTCAGCCCCGACTGCAAGCACTTCAGCAAGGCGAAGGGCGGCAAGCCCCGAGAGAAGGCGATCCGCGATCTGGCATGGGTCGTTGTGCTCTGGGCGCAGCGGGTCCGGCCTGACGTCATTCTGCTCGAGAACGTCGAGGAGTTCCGGTCGTGGGGTCCACTCGACGATGAAGGCAAGCCGATCAAGGCGCAGGCCGGCGAGACGTTTGACAAATGGTGCCGGCAGCTTCGGCGTGCGGGCTACAGGCTTCAGTTCCGCGAGCTTCGTGCCTGCGACTACGGCGCGCCCACGATCAGGAAGCGGTTCTTCATGGTCGCCCGCAGCGACGGCAAGCCGATCGTCTGGCCGGCGCCGACGCATGGGAAGCCCGACAGTCCCGCGGTCGTAGCGGGCAAGCTGAAGCCGTGGCGCCCGGCCGCCGAGATCATCGACTGGTCCACCCCTTGCCCGTCGATCTTCGAGCGAAAGAAGCCGCTGGCGGAGAACACTCTGCGGCGCATTGCGCGCGGCATCATGAAGTTCGTGGTCAACAACCCCCGGCCATTCATTGTGCCGGCAACACATTCCGGAGCGGCGAGTACCGGACAGACCACCGGCGGCGATGCCGGACCGGCGTCCGAGTCAAGTACCCCGGATAGCGCGAGCCGCCGCATCGCCGTGGCGGCTCGCGCGCCTCATATCACGAAGTTTCGCAGTGGCTCGGTCGGTCACGCCGCGGACGAGCCGCTCGCGACCGTTACAGCCAACAGCTACGTGAAGCGCCCCGGAGGCTCGGGCCCGCTCGGACTGGTAGCGGCGAACCTCGTTCACATCGGCAACGGCGAGCGCACTGGGCAGGCACCGCGAGCGATGGATGTTGAGCGGCCGCTCGGCACTGTCGTTGCCAGTGGAGGGAAGCATGCCGCCGTGTGCGCGTTCCTGCAGAAGTTCGCGGAGAACGGCTGCGGCGTCGATGCGGCCGAACCACTCCACACAGTCATGGCTGGAGCGCCGCGGCATGCGGTCGTGGTTGCGCACCTAGCGCAGTATAACAACGACCGCGGCGTTGCCGAGCATGCCGGTCATTCGGTCGACAAGCCGCTCAGCACTATATCCACGCGCGGCCCGCACCAGGCAGTCATCGCGTCCTCGCTAGTGAAGTTGCGCGGCACGTCCCGCGACGGGCAGCCGGTCGATCAGCCCCTGCATACGATCACGGGCGCAGGTACTCACTTCGCCGAGGTGCGTGCCTTCCTCGTGAAGTATTTCGGCAGCGCTGTTGACGGGCAGGACGTGGGGGAGCCGCTCCACACGCTGACCGCCAAGCCGCGCTTCGGCCTCATCGTCGTGACGATCGATGGCGAAGACTACGCCATCGTCGACATCGGCATGCGCATGCTGACCAAGCGCGAACAGTTCAATGCGCAGGGCTTCCCGCCCGACTACATCATCGACCGCGGCGCCGACGGCCGCCCGATTACCGAGACTGCCCAACAGGAGAAGTGCGGCAACTCGGTATGCCCGCCGATCGCCGAAGCACTGGCGCGGGCCAACTGCGCGTCTGCTCGAGTCGACGGAGCCAATGACATCAACAGCGAACAGGGGAGGGCTGCTTAATGGCCGGTTCCGTCAACAAGGTGATCCTCGTCGGCAACCTCGGGCGCGATCCCGAGGTCCGCACCATGCAGGGCGGCGACAAGGTCGCCACGCTGCGCATCGCGACGTCCGAGACGTGGAAGGACAAGGCGACCGGGGAGCGCAAGGAGCGCACCGAGTGGCATACCGTCGTGATCTTCAACCCCGGCTTGGTCGACGTCGCCGAGCGGTTCACGCGCAAGGGTTCGAAGATCTACGTCGAGGGCAAGCTGTCGACCCGCAAGTGGACTGATCAGCAGGGTCAGGAGCGCTGGGCGACCGAGGTCGTGCTCCAGCGCTTCGACGGGACGATCGTGCTGCTCGACAAGTCGGAGGGCGGCAGCCGCGACTACAGCGGCCACCAGACGGGCGAGCCGCGCGATCGTCAGCCTCCCGCTGGCGGATCGGGTTCGGGCAAGGCCTTCGACGACGATCTCGACGACGACGTACCCTTCTGACGCCCCGCACCCCGCCGTCCAGTCGCTGATCCGTACCCGAAAGCACGAATCCTCCCATGTCGCTCGAGTCCGACAATCCCTTGCTGACGGCCGCGCTCGCCTATGCCGAGCGCGGGTGGCCGGTGTTTCCGTGCCGCTCGACGCGCGTCTACAAGATGACCGAAGAGGGCGAGTTCGAGCTCGACGCCAATGGCGAGCGGATCATCCTCTACAAGGAGAAGGCCCCTCTCGTCCGGAACGGCCTGAAGGACGCCGCGACCGACCCCAACCAGATCCGCTGGTGGTGGAACAAGTGGCCTGACGCGGCGATCGGAGCGCCCCAGGGCGTCAACGGGCTCTTCGTCCTCGACTTCGATCCGCGGATCGATCCCGAGACCGGCGAGGTTTTCACGCTCGAGCGGCTGAAGGCCGACCTCGAAGCGCAGATGGGCGAGCCGCTGCCGATCTCGGCCGCCTCGATCACGCCGTCCGGCGGCGTGCATGTCTTCTTCGCGCAGCCCGACGATGGCGGGGCGGAGATCCGCAACCGCGGCAACCTGCCCGAGCACGTCGACGTCCGGGGCAAGGGTGGCTACGTCGTGCTGCCGCCGTCGCGGCTCCCGGGGTACGAGAGCGAGATCTACCGCTGGCACCGCCCGATCGAGACGGCGCCGCCCGTCCAGGCGCCGGCAAAGCTGATCGAGATCCTACGCGCACCAAAGGCTCGCCCTGCAGCTCGGCCGCGCGACGATGGCGATCGCGTCACAGCCGCCGACGAGGCCGTGCGCAAGTACGCGCTGGCTGCGATCGATGCCGAGCTGCGCCTGCTCGCCGACACGCCGCCCGGCGGCCGCAACAACCAGATCAACGCCTCCGCCTTTGCGCTGGGCCAGCTGGTCGGCGCCGGCGCCGTCTCGAAGGCCATGGTGCGCGCCGCCCTCGAGGACGTGGTCTCTGCATGGCCGGATCTGGCGAAGTCGCAGGGCACGATCGAGAGCGGCCTCAATGCCGGCATCGCGTCCCCGCGCGATCTCTCAGACGTCGCCCAGAAAGCCGGCAAGCCCGCGCGTCCGCGCGGCCGCAGCGCGGCCGCATTGCCAGCGCGCGAACGCTCGCCGGCGACGCCGTCGCCGGCGGCCGCTTCATCTGATCCCCTCGACGCCGACTCCCCCGCTCCCCCTTCCTCCTTTTCGTCTGCCGACCCTCCCGCACCCTCCTTCACTGACGATGGCAAACCGGGCTCCCGTGAACCGGTCGACATGTCGCCAGAGGCCTGCGCAGCACGGGCGGAGGAGCACCAGCGCCTCGCTCGTCAGCTCTGCCTCGCGCTGCTGCCGCTGACTGATCTCGGCAACCGCGACCGGGCGCTGAAGATGTTCGGGGACCGCTTCCTGTTCTGCATCGATCAGGGCTGGGCCGAATGGACCGGGACTCACTGGCGCTGGCATCGTCAGAAGGAGCCGCCGGCGTCGATGATGCTGGCGATCGTCGAGATGGTGCTCGCGATCGAGGAACAGGCGCGGCTGCTCGCCAAGACAGGAACGTCGGACTGGGGCGACACTAAGCTGCAGGGCCCGCGCCTCGATCGCGTCGTCAAGTCCACGACGAACACCATCACGCGCCTGTCCGACCTGGTCCGCAAGCACGCGACGGCCAGTCAGGCGAACGCGAGGATCAACTCGGTCGCCGACATGCTGCGACCGGCGCTCACGGTCGCCTCGGACCGGTTCGACCGCGATCCGCTGCTCTTCAACGTCCAGAACGGCACGCTGTCGTTCGAGCAGGCCGGGCCCGAGTGCTCCGACTGGCTGGTCGAGCTGCGGCCGCACCGGCGCGAGGACTACATCACCAAGATCTCGCCCGTGGTCTACGACGCGAAGGCTACGTGTCCCACCTACGACGCGTTCCTCGAGCGCGTGCAGCCGAACGAGGATGTCCGCGACTTTCTCCATCGCTGGGGCGGGCTGTCGCTCACCGCGCTGCGCGTCCAGAAGATGGTCCAGCACTACGGCACCGGCCGGAACGGCAAGGGCACGATGGTCGAGGCGCACGCCTACGTGGCGGGCGACTATGCCGGCACGATCAACATCGAGTCCCTTCTCTCGACCGGGCAGCAGCGCTCAGGCAACGGGCCGTCGCCCGACCTCGCCAAGCTTCCGGGCCTGCGCATGCTGCGGGTCACGGAGCCCGAGGAAGACTCGGTGCTCGCGATCGCGCTGGTGAAGCGCATGACCGGCAACGACCCGATCGATGCGCGCCATAACTACGGGGCGTTCTTCACCTTCAAGCCTGACTTCAAGCTCTCCTACCAGTCGAACTACGAGCTGAAGATCCCGGGTGGCGGCGATGCCGGCATCTGGGGCCGCATGCGCATGGTGAGCTGGGACGTCGTCATCCCCGACGCTGAGCAGGACACCGAGCTGCCCCAGAAGCTTGAAGCCGAGGGCTCGGGCATCCTCAACCGCCTGATCGAAGGCGCGCTCGACTTCCTGACCAGCGGGCTGAAAGAGCCGTCCGAGATCCTCGCGCGCACCGAGGAGTACCGCGACCGATCCGACCCGGTCGGGGTCTTCCTGCGCGAGTGCGTGGATCTGACAGAGAACGACAAGGACACCGTCGGCGCGCGCTACCTCTGGAACATCTACTGCGCCTGGGCGCGCGCCAACGGCCACGTCGATCGCAACGGGCGGCCGCTGAGCGAGAAGAAGCTTGGCGACAAGCTTCGAACGCACCGGCTGAGGCAGGTGAAGAACAGCTCGATGTTCTGGCTCCGGACCCGGATCAGGGCCGGCGTCGACGTCAGCACCTTCATCGATCCCCTGACAGGCGAGCCCTATCCGCCGCCGAAAGCCGAAGATGCGGGAGGATTGTGCGGCTGACGGGAGGCTCTGCGGGAAGGTCTTCGCGGGGAAAAGCGGGCGTTTTCAACGGCTGCGGGAGGACGGGAGGACGGGAGGCTAACAGACGTGTGCATGGGCGGGAGAGTGCGCGCCACTCTTCCGGCGTCGGCGGCAGCAGACAAATCCTTATGTATGTATGTTCTTCCTCCCGTCCTCCCGTCCTCCCATTGAAGAAAGAAGGAACGGGAGATATATCAATGAATAAAGAGACTTGGCCGGTCGTTGGCGATCATTCCGGCTCCGTTGAACCCTCCCGCGACGCTCCCGCGTGCCGGGAGGGCTCCCGTTCGGCCGTTCGGCTGCCCTTGCGAGCCGCTCGCGGCGTCTCGCGGGCCAAGGTCGCCCGCATCATCATGCCCGACGATCGTGCTCCGGCCTCGCCGCTGCTGTATCCATGGGAGCGACGCGGCGAGATCCCGGTCGACCTTCTGGTGGCGTGGGCCTACGGCGAGCAGCGCATCGCGGCCGATCGGTTGAAGGGTTTGCACGCGATCGAACAGGAGGCGGTGACGGGTGAGAGCAACCGCCACAGTGCCGATGGGTGCTATGCGATCGCCGAGCGCGCACGCGTCGGCGCTGTCATCGACAGCTTCGGCCCGGCGCCCGGCATCGATCATCATCCTGCCGCCGATGCTGTCGCCCAGGCTGTCGCGTGTTTGAAGCCCGAGGATCGGGCGCTCGTCGAGCGCTGGGCCAAGGCCGGCGTCGCGCCCGGTGGCTGGCGCGAGCCTGCCCGCTCCATCATCGCGCGCGATTGGCGCGACGGATATGCCGAGGCCTATTGGGTGCACGGCCCGAACGGGAAGACCCGAGAGACGCCGGTGATGACGAACAGGTCGCGGGAATCCATCGAGCTCGCCCGCGTCGAGTACCACGCCTGGCGTGAGGCCATGGTCGCTCTGCTCTATTCGCTCTCGACCCGCGCCCTCGGCTTCCTGCTGCTGCCGCCCGTCGCGCCGATCGTGCCGTGGGTTATGTCGCCCCGCGATGAGCCGGACGAGCTGCTCGCTGCCACGTTGGCGCGCAGTGACGCCGACATCGAGCGCGATCTAGGCGTTGTCTCGGTGCGTGACGACACCCTCTCAGCCTTGCTCACCGGCCGAAGTCTGCGCAGGCGCGCGCTCTTGATCGCATGGACCGCGACTTGGTGCTCGCCGTCGACCGAGCTGGTGCGCGAGCTCGGCGGGCTGTCCCGGAGCGTCAAAGACAAGGTCCTCGTCGTTCATGCCGACGTCGATCGAGCGGCATCGTGCGCCTTGGCGGCTCGGCCGGAAGCGCTTCCGCTGCTCGCGCTCCATCGCAACGGTCAACTCATTGGCCTTCGCAAAGGTACAGGCGGGCAGCGCAAGCTGAGGGACTGGGCGCTCGCCACACTGGACCGCGACGACGGCGCTTGACGGCTGCCGTGGAATTTGACACACCGCACAACATTCCATCGCTATGGTCGAAACGACCCCGCCCGACAGACCGTCCGGCGGGGTTGTTCGTTTCTGATGCCAGTCGAGGTCGTCATGCCGAGTGCGCCGCGCACCTTCCGGCTTCGCCCTCAGCGCACGAAGCGCGATCGCGACCAGGAGCATGATGAGCGTCGCCGGCGCGAGAAGCCGTGGCGCAACTGGTACAAGTCGAAAGCGTGGGCGGCGATCCGCCTCGCTCAGCTGACCGCGCAGCCGTTCTGCGAGCGATGCGATCGGCGTGGCGAGGTCACGATCGCGACCGTCGTCAACCATACGACGCCGCATCGCGGCAACTGGACGCTGTTCCTCGCCGGCCCGTTCGAGAGCTGCTGCAAGCCCTGCCATGACGGCGAGGTGCAGCGCGAGGAGCGACGCGCGGCGCGTACCTGAGTTCGGGTTGGGATCAACCTTGGCCAGTGCTGTGGCCGCGCTGGCGTTTGAGCGAACACTCCCTAAGCCGCCCTCGCCCCGAAGCGAGACCACGAGAGGGCGGACATGGGCAAACCCGTGGTCCCGTAATGTGAAAGCCGGGCAAGCTCGCAGGCCACACCCCACTCGCCCGGCTTAGGCAGGCGCAGACCTGACGGGCCGGGGGTGGGTCGGATCTCTGAGCCGGCGCGCCAATGGACCGGCACTGCAACACCCAATTTTTCGGCGCGTAATTCACGGGAAAGTTTTTTTGGGAGCGAGGCCATGGCGAGAGGTCGACTGCCCGACCCGCCGGGCCTCCAGGCGGCGAAGGGGAACCCGGGTCGGCGCAAGAGCGCCGTCCAGAAAAGGCTTGAGGAAGCCGAGCGCGTCGCGCAGCTGCTCGCCCAGGCACCCGACGCCGGCGACCCGCTGGCGGTGCCGGGCGTCATCGGCGCGAACGCTGCGCCCGCGATCGCGGTCTGGAAGGATCTGGCGCCGCGGCTTGCAAAGACGCATCGGCTGCAGCCGCACCATCGCCCGATGTTCGCGCTCTTCTGTGTGTACTTCGCCGAGTGGGTGCTCGCCAACGAGGACGTCCAGGCGAAGGGCCACACCCAGCGGGTGAAGACGGTCGCCGGCGGCTACATGGAGCGCGTCCGCCCGATCGTCGCCATCCGCGACCGGGCGTTCGACATGGTGATGAAGCTCTCCGAGCGGTTCGGTCTGACGCCCTCGGATGAGTATTCGCTGTTCAAGGACCAGGCGCTCGCAGCGGCGCAGAACCCGGGTCTCTTCGACAGCGGTCAGACCAAGCCCTCGGCAGAGGCCGGCACGCCGGTGCCGCCCCCGTCGGGCGGCCTGATCGGGGCGATGTCACGGTTCGATTCGGCGCCGCCTACGCGTCCGAACTGACATGCCCGCGACCGCCGCGGCCGGCGAGGCGTCGGCGATCGCGATCCAGGCGGCGGCCGGCATAGGCCTCTGGGCTGAACCCGAGTGGCTGGCAAAGCATGCGGGCGACCCTGCCTACGAGTGGGCGCGGGTCGCCTGGCGTCGAGCAGCTGTTGTGCCGGGTGCCTGGTTCGATGAGGCCAAGGCCGACGCGGTCGTCGAGCTCTGGCCTCAGGTCTTCCGACTGACGGAAGACCGCTTTGCAAACGTGCCCTTCCGCCTGCTCGAATGGCAGGCGCTGACGGTCCGGTTGCTCGTCGGCTGGAAGGTGCCGATCGAGGTTCTCGATCCTCTGACCGGCGAGCCGACTGAGGTTCACGTCCGCCTCTTCAAGAGGCTGATGCTTTGGGTGCCGCGCAAGGCCGGCAAGTCGGAATTCCTCGCCGCCCTCGGCCTGCTGTTCTGGGCGATCGAGGGCGTCGTCGGCGGACAGGGTTTCGTCTTCGCCCGCGACGAGAAGCAGGCCAAGGTCGTCTTCAACAAGATGAAGGCGATGATCGCCTACGCGCCGGATCTCGCGAGCGAGACCCAGTCGCACGCGCGGTCGATCTATCTGAAGCCCTGTGCGGCGCTCTTCGAGCTGCTCACGGGGGCCGAGTCGGGCAAGCACGGCAAGTCGCCGACCGTCATCGTCGGCGACGAGATGCACGAGTGGCGCAGCCGCGAGGTTGAGACGACCCTGCGGCAGGGCACCGGTGCGCGCCTGCAGCCGATCGAGCTCTACGGCTCGACGGCCGGACTGAAGTCGAACCCGACAGGCGTCGCGCTCTGGGATGAAAGCGTGTCGATCCTCGACGGCCGGATCGAGGACGCAACGACGCTCGTCGTCATGTTCGCGGCCGACCCGGACGCGGACTGGCGGGACGAGGAGGCTTGGCGGCGTGCGAACCCGTCGTTGGGGCTGTCGCCGACGCTGGCCTTCCTTCGCCGCGAGGCGGCGATTGCGAAGGACAACCCGAGGGCGGAAGCGCACTTCAGGCGCTACCACCTCAACCAGTGGGTGGACGCTGCCGTCCGCTGGCTGAACGTCAAGAAGTGGGATGCCTGCGCGCCCGACCCGACGGCATGGAAGACGCGGCGCGAGCAGCTGCTGGGCCGGCGCTGCCTGGGAGCGTTCGACGTATCGTCGACCCGTGACGTCACAGCGCTGGTCTGGGCTTTCGAGCCGATCGGCGATGAGAAGAGCTGGCAGCTGCTCTGTCGCTTCTGGGTGCCGGAAGAGACGCTGATCGAGCGAGTCAAGAACGACCGTGTTTCCTACGACAAGTGGGTTGCCGCCGGTGCGATGGAAACGACGCCGGGTGACTACGTCGACCAGGCCTTCGTTCGAAAGGCGATCCTTGAGGGCATGTCGGACTTCGACGTGCAGCTCGTCGGGTACGACCCTTGGAACGCGACAGGCCTGATCGGCGACCTGCAGCGCGAGGGTGTCGAGGCCGAGAAGCTGGTGCTGATGCGGCAGGGCATCCAGACGCTGGGTGAGCCAACGAAGCAGTTCGAGCGGCTGATCTACGCGGGTCAGCTCGACCACGGTGGCCACCCGGTCCTGCGCTGGATGGCCGGCAACGCGGTTGTTCGGTTTGACGAGAACATGAACTTTGCGCCGGCCAAGAAGCGGTCGGCCGAGAAGATCGACGGCATCGTCGCCGGCGTCATGGCGATCGGCTTGTCGATCGCAAACGAGGTCTCTTCGGAGTCGTTCTGGCAAACGGAGTCGGCATGAGCTGGTTTGACCGCCTCCTAGGACGCAAGGATGCGCAGGCCCTGACCTCGCTTCCTGACTTCCTCATGATGCCGTCGTCGAAATCGGGCCAGCAGGTCAATTACGCCACGGCGCTGGCGGTGACGACTGTGCTCGCCTGCTGTCGGGTAATTGCCGAGGGCATCGCGCAGGTGCCGTGTCGGCTCCGCAAACCGAAGACGGGCGGGGGATCGGTGGATGCGACCGAGCATCCGCTTTTCCGGCTGCTGTATCGGCGCCCGAATTTCTATCAGACCGCATTCGAGTTCTGGGAGACTCTCCTCTTCCATCTCGTTCTGGTCGGGAATGCCTTCGTTTTCATCAGCCGAGTCGGCGGACGGGTTCATGAGCTGCTCATCATCGAGCCCGGCAAGGTGATCGTAAAACGCCGCGACGACCTTTCTCTCGAGTATCAGATCACCGGCGAGGACGGATCGCTCCGTTACATCCCGGCCTCAGATATCTGGCACCTCCGCGGTCCGTCCTGGAACAGCTGGATGGGCATGGAGGCGGTAAAGCTGGCCCGCGAGGCTATCGGCCTGTCCCTTGCGCTCGAGGAAGCTCACGCGCGCCTGCATCAGAACGGCATCCAGCCTTCGGGGATCTATTCGGTTGAGGGCACGCTCAAACCGGAAGACCACCAAAAGCTCGTTTCCTGGCTCAAGAAGTCGGCGGCGGCGGCGAATGCTGGCACCCCGCTGGTCCTCGATCGCGCGGCCAAGTGGATGGCGCAGCAGATGTCGGGCGTCGACGCACAACATGTCGAAACGCGCCGACTGCAAATCGAGGAGAACTGCCGAGCGCTCCGCGTCATGCCGATCATGGTCGGGGCCGCGGACAAGGTCGCCACCTATGCCAGCTCGGAGCAAATGTTCCTCGCGCATGTCATTCACACGCTCATGCCGTGGGGCACGCGACTGGAGCAGTCCGCGGAAGCAAACCTGCTGACCGACAAGGAGCAGGCCGACGGGCTGTTCTTCAAGTTCTACTTCCAGGCCCTGATGCGTGGCGACTTCAAAGGTCGACAGGAAGGCCTGCAGATCATGCGCCGCAACGGCATCATCAACGCCGACGAATGGCGCGACCTCGAAGACATGAACCCGCGCACCGACGAAGGCGGCGCGCAGTACATCGTCGAAGCCAACATGGCGCTGCAGGATGGCCGTGATCTGCCGCCGCCGCGTCCGAACATCACCGTCTCCTAGGAGAAGCCAATGCTGGAACGCCCGGCCACTCCCGCCCCGCTGCGGGAGACGAAGCCTGCTGTCGCCGAAGCACGCCTGGGTCGCATCTTCGTGCCGCTCGCAACGGCGCCAGAGCGCAAGGACGGCGGCAGCTGCTCGCGACTCGCCTTCGACTGCGAGCTGAAGCTCGCAGGCGGCGAGGCGAAGGAAGGCACGATCACGGGCTACGGCTCCGTGTTCGGCCTGCTCGACCGGGGCGGCGATATCGTGGAGGCCGGTGCCTTCAAGGCCAGCCTTGCCGAGTGGCGGAGGAAGAAGGCGCTGCCGCCAATGCTCTGGCAGCATGATCCCTACACTCCGGTCGGGGTCTGGACGGACGTCACCGAAGACGAAAAGGGTCTGAAGGTCACGGGCGAGCTGGTGATGGACCTGCAGCAGGCCAAGGATGCGCGCGCCCTGATTCAGGCCGGCGCCGTCAAAGGTCTGTCGATCGGCTATCGCACCAAGGATTATGAGATCGACAGAACGACAGGCGCGCGGCGCTTGAAGAAGGTCGACCTCTGGGAGATCTCGCTGGTGACCTTTGCGATGCTGCCCGAGGCGCAGATCGCAAACGTGAAGTCGAGTGACTTCGACCCGCGCGCGCTGGAAGCGGCGCTGAAGCGGGACCTAGGCTTGTCGAACGCGACCGCCGTGAAGGCCGTTGCGATCGTCAAACAACACCTCCGTGAGGGAGGTGGACAGTCCGAGCATGATCCCCGTGACGGGGCAAAGGACATGCTCATGTCCCTCCGGCGCCTGACCGAAAGTGTCCGCGCCTAGAACGGAGCTACCATTATGAAGATCATTAGCCGTGGCGCGCTCCTCGCGGGTGCGTCGGTCATCGCGGCGCGCGCGCCCGAGACCAAGAAGGACGAAGACCTCACCGTCGAGGTGAAGAAGGCCGTCGACGACCTCACCAAGGTTTTCGAGGAGTTCAAGTCCAAGAACGACGAACGCCTCAAGCAGGCCGAGAAGAAGGGTGAGGACGCCGTCACCAAGGACGAAGTCGAGAAGCTCAACAAGGCGATCGACGACCACCAGGCCGAGCTGAAGAAGCGGCTCGATGAGATGGAGGCGAAGGCCAACCGCCTATCGCTCGGCGGCGGCGCGGGTGACGTCGAGGCCAAGGCCGCTCGCGAGTTCGGCGAGATCATCGGCAAGTCCGACTTCGGTGTCGAGAACATGCGCGAGTACAAGGGCGCCCTCGATGGGTACCTGCGCCGGAACGAGCAGAAGCTGACTACCCTCAGCGTCGGGTCGGATCCGGCCGGCGGCTTCCTCGTGACGCCCGATACGAACGGGCGCATGGTGAAGAAGATCTACGACTCCACCCCGATGCGTCAGCTCGCGACCGTCGTCTCCATCGGCAGCGATGCCCTGGAAGGCCCGATCGACAATGGCGAGGTCGATGCGGCCTGGGTCGGCGAGCAGCAGGCGCGAGGCCAGACCGACGCCGCCCAGCTCGGCATGTGGCGGATCCCTGTGAGCGAGCTCTATGCGTATCCCAAGGTTACGCAGAAGCTGCTCGAGGATGCGCGCATCAACGTCGAGAGCTGGGTCGGCGACAAGGCGATCGCGAAGTTCGCGCGCAAGGAAGCGGCTGCGTTCGTCTCTGGCGACGGGGTCAACAAGCCGCGCGGCTTCCTGTCCTATGACTTCGCTGAAACCGCGGACGATGTCCGTCCGTGGGGCACCTTCCAGTTCGTCAAGTCCGGTGGGGCTGCAGATTTTGCAGCCGACGACCCGGCAGACGCGCTGATCAACCTGATCTTCGAACTGAAGGCCGGGTACCGTCAGAACGCCAACTTCCTGATGGCGCGCCGCACGGTGGGCGCTGTGCGCAAGCTGAAGGACGGCCAGGGCAACTACCTTGTCGACCTTCGTCTGCGCGACGGTGCGCTTGTCGAATCGATCTTCGGCTTCGCTGTCACCGATGGCGAGGACATGCCGGCGATCGGCGCCAATGCTTTCCCGATCGCTTTCGGCGACTTCGCGGAGGCCTACACGATCGTCGACCGTCTGGGCATCTTCGTGGTGCGTGACAACATCACGCAGCCGGGGTTCGTGAAGTACCACATGCGCAAGCGCGTGGGTGGTGGCGCGACGAACTTCGAAGCGCTGAAGCTTCTGAAGATGGCAGCCTGATCCGGGCGGGCGGCTACAGCCGCCCGCCCGCTCACGCGGAGCCTCGACTTCCTGTTCAATCGACACTGAGGAGAAATCGCCAATGCGCGATCTTTATAGCCATGTCGCTGTCCTTACGGCGATCGCCGCGGCATCGGTCGCGGACAACACGCCGGCTGTTTCCGCGATCATCGATACCCGCGGCTACGACAGCCTGACCTTCGTTCTGGGGATCGGCGCGGTGGGTGATGCCGACGCCACCTTCGCGGTGCTGGTCGAGGACGGTGACCAGGCCAACCTCGCCGACGCGGCCGCTGTCGACGATAGCGAGCTTCTCGGAACGGAGGCAGCAGCTGGGTTCCGGTTCGACGATGACAACGAGACGCGGAAGATCGGCTACATCGGTCACAAGCGCTATGTGCGCCTGACCATCACGCCGACCGGGAATGCCTCGGCTGCCCTGATCAGCGTGCTTGCGCTGCTCGGTCACCCGAACTTCCAAGGCGCTGCCTAATCGTCGTTTGGGAGGCCGGGAAACCCGGCCTCCCATTCGCTTGCAGGAGGTCATCGATGGCAATCGTAACGCACTCATTCAAGGGCGTCCCCGACGGGGAGGTTCACGTGAAGGACTTTGCGCCCGGCGACACAGTGACCGGCGATCTCGCCCGCGTGGCGCTCGCCGAGAACTGGGCGACGGATGCTGAGCGCTCAGCTGCCGGTCAGAAGGGTCGCAAGGGTGCGTCCAGTTCCAAGGCCAGCACCGGGTCGGATGCCGCTTAGCGGCCTGCTCCCACCTCAATCTTCCTCAACTAGAGCGCGGTAGGCACATGATCTGGCTCACCCCTGCAATCGCTGCCTCTCCGCTCGCGATCGACCTTGCGGCCGCCAAGTCGTGGGTGAAGCTCGAGGCCGACGAGACCGAGCATGACGACGATCTGACAGCGCTCATCCGGGCCGCCCAGTCCGTCGTCGAGCATGCGACCAACGTGCTGCTCATGCGACGCGAGGTGACGTTCCGGGCCGATGCGTTCCCCAAAGCGCGCTCGATCGAGTTGCTGCGCGGCCCCGTGCACGAGATCACGGCAGTGAAGTATCTCGACAGCGCCGGCGACGAACAGACGCTCGACTCTGACCTTTACCGCGCGGTCACTGGCATGCGCGGTTTCATCGAGCTGCTGCCCGGCGCTTCATGGCCGACGACGGCAACGAGCGCGATTGCCGTGTCGATCGAGGCGAAGGTCGGCTTCGAGGATGCGGCGAAGGTCGCCGAGGAGGCCCCTTCCCTCGCGACCGGCATGAAGCTGCTGATCGCCCACTGGTGGCGCAATCGCGAGGCGGTGAACATCGGCAACATCGTTTCGGAGCTGCCGCTCGGCTTTCAGGAACTGGTCAGCGCGGACAAGCTGTGGGTGTCGGGCGCATGCGCCTGAACGCCGGCGACCTCGACCAGCGCGTTCGCTTCGAGCGCAAGGTGGCGGGCAAGGATTCGACCTACGGCACGCCGGTCGACGGCTGGGTGCCGGTCCGCTCGGTGTGGGCGCAGGTGCAGGACGTCCTGCCCTCGCGCTCGGAGAAGGTGGCGGACGGTATCGCGATCGCGGCCCGCCCGGTGCGGATCCGCTTTGCCTACCGGCGCGGCATCAACTCGACGATGCGCGTCATCTGGACCGATCCGGCAACCGCGCAGGAGCGCATCCTGCAGATCGTCGGCGGCCCTGCCACGCTCGGCAATCGGGACGGCATCGAGATCGTCTGCGAAGACTACTCGACGGCGGGAGACATCGCGTGAGCGCCACCCAAAGCTTCAAGGGCGGACCCGAGCTGGAGCGGTTCCTGAGCACCCTGCCCGTCAGGCTGCAGAAGAACGTGCTGCGCAGCGGCATGCGCGCGGGTGCGAACGTGGCGAAGAAGGCCGCCCAGGAAACACTCGGCTCCCAGGCCAACGAGACCGGTCAGCTGCGCAAAGGGCTGAAGGTGTCGACCCGCGTCGTGAAAACGGAAGTGATCGCCCGCCTGCGCGCAACCGGCGAGCATGCCTATATTGCTCATTGGATCGAATTCGGGGTGCAGCCCCATAGCGTGGCCCGGGGCGCCGACATCTCGCGCGGCAAGAAGCAGCACATCGGGCCATTCCATCCCGGCTTCCCGGGCATCGGCTTCATGCGCCGGTCTCTCGACGAGAACGTCGCGCAGATCGTTGGCGCAGTGGGTGAGCAGATCTCGCTGCGGCTTTCGAAGATCGGCCTCGATGCGCCCGTGTTGACGGTGGACGACGAATGAACGGCG
Organism: Alphaproteobacteria bacterium; assembly: GCA_020249025.1. Lineage (GTDB taxonomy): Bacteria > Pseudomonadota > Alphaproteobacteria > Sphingomonadales > Sphingomonadaceae > JADCGM01. The sequence goes on along the minus strand of JADCGM010000171.1, from coordinate 15,372 downwards.
TCGCGATCATCCGGGCCATGCTCGTCGCCCATGCGCCGCTTGTCGCAGCGGTGCCCGAGGACAAGATCATGGCGGGCATCGTTCCGCAGGGTACTCCTCTGCCCGCGCTCGAGCTGCGCCAGATCAGCGGCGTCGATCGCCACACGCTCAAGCGCGGCGCATCGCGCCGGGTGACAGATCGCGTCCAGGTGATGGTGATGGCGAGCACCTATCCGCGGCAGAAGGCGCTGATCGAGCTCGTCCGGGCAGCCATTGCAAATGAGACTCCGGGCAACGTCGCCGGGGTCTCTCGCGTCGTCGTTCACACGCAGGCCGTCGGTCCCGATCTCGACGGGCCCGCGGGCATCTGCATGCAGCCACAGGATTTTCGGGTCTCCTACAACGAGGCCTGATCCGCCTTTGCCGCACCCGGCAAAGCACACCCCGCGCGCCGATCGGCCGCGGGTTTTTTCATGTCAGGAGATTGAGCATGACTGTTCAGACCAGTGCCGGGTCGACCCTCGGCATCGTGAAGGCCGCGCCGGCCACCTTCAACGTCGCCGGCTACGAGGCGCTGACCTTCGTCAATGTTGGCGAGATCACGGACCTCGGCGAATTCGGCCGCGAGTTCTCGCTGGTGACGCACAACCCCGTCGGGTCGCGCGGCACGCAGAAGTACAAGGGCAGCTTCAACGAAGGCGCAATGAATCTCGGGCTCGGCCTCGACCAGGACGATGCCGGGCAGGTGCTGCTGCAGGCCGCAGTCGATGACGATGACGACTATTCGTACTGCGTCACGCTGCAGGACGGCTCGAAGTTCTACTTCCGGGCCAAGGCGATGAGCTTCAAGATCGGCGTAGGCTCGGTCGACCAGATCACCAGCGCCACGACCAGCCTCGAGATCACCACCAACTCGGCCGGCGTCGGCGTCGTCGCCGATCCCGCCTAAGCAGTTTCCGGCCTGACGGCCGGAATACCCGCGCTGGCCTGCCCCGTTCACGGGGCGGGGCGGGCCAGCGCACCCTCCTCCCGTGAAGGATGCAAGCATGACCGTTTTCGACATCACCAAGGTCGCCGCCGAAGAGACGTCCACCTTCGAGCTGCTCAACGGCAACGACGAACCGCTGCTCGACGACAAGAAGAAGCCGATCTCCATCACCGTCTACGGGCCGGGCAGCGAGCCCTTCGCCATTGTCCAGTCGCGCCAGAACGCCCGGGCGATCGAGCGGCTGCGCAAGAAGGGCAAGGCCGACCAGACGCCGGCGCAGCGTTTCGCCGAGCAGGCCGAGGATCTCGCCGACCTGACGGTCAGCTTCAACGGCTTCGGCCATCCCGAGCACCCCAACGGCGGCCGCGAGATGTTCAAGGCGGTCTACGGTGATCGCAAACTTGGCTTCATCGCCGAGCAGGTTTCGCGCCACGTGGGTGACTGGAGCCATTTTACGAAGCGCTGAGCGAGGAGCTCAGCCTTTACGTCCGGCAACTCGCCTGGCTGAACGCGGTGCCGAAGGCCGAGGGTGGCAAGACCCTCCGCTCGACGGCAGCGGTCGAGCCGGTCAGCCGGATCCGGAAGATGACGGCGGAAGGGGCTGCAGTGCCGCTTCCGCCGTTGTCGGCCCCTTGGATGGTCGACATGCTGATGGAGGCTGGTCCCGTCCAACCGGGCGGGATGGGTGCGATGCCGCTCAGCTGGGGCGAGCTGCAGGCCTGGCAGCAGCAGACGGGACGGCGGTTGCCGCCTTGGCAGACTCGGATGATCCGGGAGCTGTCGGCTGTCTTCCTTGCCGAGAGCCAGCGAGCGGAGAAGGTCGACTGCCCGGCGCCGTGGGTGTCGGAGATTGATGCGAACCGGAAGTTGGTTGCGCAGAAGCTCGCGGCCGCCTTCGGCGCGAGAGCGAAGCGGAAGGGCTGATTCTAGCTATTCTTCCATGCGTTGCATGATCTGAAACACCGCTTCGCACAGCGTGAATAAAGCGAGCATGGTCGCCGATGTGATGAGGTTGCCAACGGCAATTGCCGGTGCCGACTCCCAGAACATCATTGCGTTCACGCCAGTGTAGATGGCGGCAGCGCCTACGGCTGCTCCCGAAACTCTCAAGGCCCACTTGGCCGACCAGTACCGCATCGCAGTTCTCCTTGCGCCGCAACCTATGTGGCGGCGCGCGGTCGGGCAATCCCAACGAAGGACAGTCGATGAAAGCCGGCAGCCTCGAAATCGAGATCCTCGCGAATCTCGCTCGCCTGCAATCCGACATGACCAGGGCGACCGGGATCGTCGACCGTTCGATGGGATCGATCAAGCGCGCCACCGACGTCGCGAAGACGGCACTCGGCGGTTTCGTAACCGGCCTGTCGATCGGCACGCTGGTCGAGGTCGGCCGACGCGGGCTCGACTACGCATCCTCGCTTGGGGAGGTCTCCCAGCAGCTCGGCGTCACGACGCGCGACCTGCAGGAATATCGCTACATGGCGACTCAGGTCGGCATCGAGCAGGAGGCGATGGACAAGGGGCTGGCCAAGCTCACCCAGACCATCGGCAAGGCGCTGAAGGGTGAGAAGGAACAGGCCAAGGTCTTCCGCGAGCTGGGGCTGTCGCTGCGCGAGACCAACGGCGATGTGAAGACCGCGGGCGATCTAATCCCGGAGATCGCTGAGAAGCTCGGCACCATGCCTTCTGCAGCGCAGCGCGCGGCCTACGAGATCGCGCTGTTCGGCAAGGCAGGCCAGCAGCTCGACACGCTGCTCGCCGGTGGCGCCGACGAGATCGATGATCTCCGCCGGGCCGCTCAGGAGCTGGGCGTGGTGCTGGGTGATGACGACATCCAGAAGGCCGACCAGACCGCCGATAAGCTGGCTGCCGTTAAGACGGTACTCGAGGCGAAGATCGCTGGAATCGTCGCGGACAACGCCGACGGCATCCTGAGGCTCGCCGATGCCCTGAGCAGCCTTGCGACGGCGGCATCCCTGATGTCCCCGACCGATTGGGAATACGTCTTCAAGGGCGCTGCAGCCGGGGCCACAGCTGGCTTGCTGCTCGGCGGACCGCTAGGGGCCATCGCGGGCGCGGGCATCGGTGCCGGCGTGGCCGCCTATGGCCGCTCGGGTATGGCCCGCGATCGGCAGGCAAGGAAGCCCGGGCCAACAGCTGACGGCTATCAGTTCCACGTCATGACCGGCCAGTGGACGGTTCCAGGCAAGGATCGCCCGACTTCCGGCGCCGGGGTGACCGGGCCGGATTGGGAGGCGATCGAGAAGGCCGAAGAGGAGCGAAACCGCAAGGCGAAGGCGGCGCTCGAAGAGCGCAACCGACTGCTGAAGCTGCAGAAGGACTTCGAGGCCGATACCAGCGGGCTGACGCGGCAGGTCGAGCTAATCGGCGCGGGCATGAAGGTCGAGGAGGCGCGCTTCCGGATCCAGCAAGCGCAGGCCGGGGTGACCGAGGCCCAGATCGACGCGCGTATCGAGGCGGAACAGCGGCTCAACCGTGTGATCGCCGAGCGGAGCCTGACCGACGAGACCGCACACCTCGCCGACGTGCTGGACCTGATGCGGCAGGGCGCGACACTCGAGGAGGCGCGCTTTCGTGCGGAGCAGGCTCGCGCCGGCGTCAGCTGGAAGGTGGTCGAGGAGCGCCTCGATGCCGAGCGCCGCGTCAACGAACTCATTGCCGCCCGGCAGGTGCTTTCGACGTCGCTCGACGACATGGCGCAGCGCGACATCGAGGGCTTCGCGGATGCCTGGAAGCGCGCCAACGAGTCGGTCGAGCGGTTCCTGTCACTGAAGGCCGACATCGATCTCGACGGGGTCTTCGGCAACAGCGGCCGTGCACTTGGCGCGCTCGTCAACGGCATGGACAAGATGGTCGAGCGGCAGGAGGCCTATGCCGAGGCGGTCAAAGCTGCCGGCAGCGACTTCCTTGCCCTGCAGCGGATCGAGCGCCAGCGCACTCGCCTGCAGATCAACGACTACGGCAACCTCGCGGGTGCTGCGAAGGGCTTCTTCAAGGAGGGTAGCAAGGGCTACAAGGCCCTCGAGGCGGCCGAGACCGCCTTCCGCGCGATCGAAGTCGGGCTGGCGATCCAGACGGCCGCCACCAAGATCGGGCTCCTGGGCGGCGTGACGGCCGCGAAGCTGTCGAGCGATGCGGCCATGGCGGCGTCCGATACCGCGCGCGCCGGCGTCGAGCAGGGCAACTCTCTGGCGACGACGGCCGTCAAGGCGGTCGAGGCTGTCGTCAATTCGATCCGGTCCCTCCCCTTCCCCGCGAACATCGCGGCGGGTGCGGCAACGGCGGCGGTCATCGCCTCGCTTGGCGTGGCGATCGGGGGGGCATTCGGTGGCGGATCCTCGAAGCCAACCTACAGCACTGGCAAGGGCACGGTCTTCGGTGATGACGAAGCCCAGAGCGAGAGCATCGCCCGCTCCATCCAGCAGCTGACCGAGGTCGACACGCTGACCATGCGCTACAGCTCGCAGATGCTGGCTTCGCTTCGCAACATCGAGGCGAACATCGGCGGGCTGACGAACCTCGTCCAGCGCACCGGCGGCATCGAAGCGTCGGGCGGCGGCGTCGAGCTTGGCACGAAGCTGTCGGGCCTCGACGGGGCCGTCTTCAGCGTGCTCTCCGAGATCCCGATCGTCGGCGGCCTCATCGGCGGTATTGGCAAGGCGCTGTTCGGGACGAAGACGAGCATCATCGGACAGGGCATCTCGGCTGGACCGCAGTCGCTCGCCGACATCTTCAATGGCGGCTTCGCTGCCGAGTACTTCTCCGACGTCCAGAAGAAGAAGAAGACCTTCGGCATCACGACGTCGAAGAAGTACAGCACCCAGACGACGGCGGCGGACGACGAGCTGGAGCGCCAGTTCGCGCTGATCTTCGCCGACTTCAACAAGGCGATCGGCGCGGCGGCCGGGCCGCTCGGGATCTCGCTCGGCGAGGTCGAGTCGAAGCTCGCGAGCTTCGTGGTCGATATCGGCCGCATCGATCTGATGGGGCTGAAGGGCGAGGAGATCCAGGAGAAGCTCGCCGCGATCTTCGGGGCGGCCGCCGACAACATGGCGCAGGCAGCACTCCCCGGCCTGGAGAAGTTCCAGAGAGTCGGCGAGGGCTACTTCGAGACGATCGTCCGCGTCGCCTCGACGGTCGAGGCGCTCAACGGCAGCTTCGCCCTGCTCGGCCAGTCGACGCGCCTGGGCGTCGACGCCGTCATGATGCTCGTCGACCAGTTCGGCGACATTGGTGCTGCCCAGTCGGCGATCGGCGACTATTTCGAGAGCTTCTATACGGACGCCGAGCGGGCCGCGCTGCGCACGTCGCAGCTGTCCCGCGTCATGGGCGATCTCGGACTGGAGATGCCGGCGACCGCGGCCGCCTTCCGGGCGCTCGTCGAGGCGCAGGACCTGACGACCGAGGCTGGCCGGCAGGCCTATGTCGCACTGCTGAAGCTCGGGCCGACGTTCGCCGACGTTTTTGGGACAGCCGAGGATGCCGCCCAGGCGGCCGCCGACGCCGCAGCCGAGGCGGCCGAGCGCGCCAACGCGATCGCAGAGGAGCGGCTCGGTCTAGAGGAGCGGCTGCTGCAGCTGCAGGGCAACACGGCCGAGCTGCGCCGGCGCGAGCTCGAAGCGCTCGACCCATCGAACCGCGCCCTGCAGCTGCAGATCTGGGCGCTTGAGGAACAGGCATCTGCAACCGAAGCCGCGGCACGTGCCGCAAGCGAGGCGCAGCGGGTACTCGATGATACCGCACGGGCGGCGGCCGCGATCGCGAGCGAGCGCGCCGGCCTGGAGCGCCGGCTGCTCGAGATGCAGGGCAACACGGGCGAGCTGCGCCGCCGCGAGCTCGATGGGCTCGACGCTTCCAATCGCTCGCTGCAGCTTTACATCTGGTCCCTCGAAGATGCGGCCGCAGCGACAGCCGAGGCTGAGCGTGCGGCGGCGGCTGCCGCTGCCGCGCAGGCCCAGATCCTCTCGGAGCGCGCGGGCCTCGAACGCCAGCTGCTCGAGCTGCAGGGGAACACAGCAGCGCTGAGGACCCGCGATCTCGCCAGCCTCGACGCCTCGAACCGCGCTTTGCAGCTTCAGATCTGGGCATTGCAGGACCAGACGGCCGCGCAGGAGCAGGCCGCCCGGGCAGCGGAGGAGGCGACGCAAGCCGCCGATCGGCTGCGGGATGCGTGGGCCTCGATCACCGATAGCCTGCTCGACGAAGTGCAGCGGATCCGCGGCGTTATGGGTGACGAAACCGGCAGCTTTGCCACGCTCATGGCCCGCTTCGAGGATGCGACGACACTGGCGCGCGGCGGCGACCAGGACGCGGCCCGCCTGCTCACTTCGCTGTCAGGCTCGCTGCTGGCCGCGGCCGAGGCGAGTGCCGCCGACACCGCCGAGCTCGCGAGGATCCGCGGCCGCGTCGCCGGCAGCCTCGAGGAAACGGCGGCACTGGTCGGTGGCGGGTTCGCGTCTGCTGCCGACGTCGTGGCCATGCTCGGGAACGCCGGCGCGGCAAAGCCTGCCTGGTGGGACAACTTCATCCAGGGCCAGATCGCCGGCGCGCAGTCCGCTGCGAACGACGGCGCCGTCGTCGCCGAGCTGCGCCGCCTGCGCTCCGAGGTCTCCGAGCTGCGCGCCGAGAACCGGGCAGGACACGCAGCGACTGCCGGCCACACCGGCAAGACCGCTCGGATCCTCGAACGGGTGACGCCGGACGGCGATGCGATCGAGACGAGGGACGCGGCATGAAGGTCGTCCGGCCGATCGTCATCACCGACGCCTCACTCGTCAGCAGTGACGTCCCCGAGACCGATCACCCCGCGTGGGCCGCCGGTACAACCTACGCGCTTGGGGCGAAGGTCATCCTGGCGTCGACGCACCGGCGGTACGAGTCGCTGGTTGGCGCCAACACCGGCTTCAACCCTGCGACCAACCCGACGAAGTGGGTGGATCTCGGGCCGACGAACCGCTGGGCGATGTTCGACAACCGGGTCGGCACCGAAACGTCGCGGGCTGACTCGCTTACGGTCGAACTCTCACCGGGCTCGGTCGATACCCTCGCGCTCATCGATACTGTGGCCGAGAGTGCAACGGTGACGATGACCGTCGACGCGACGGTCGTCTACGAAGGCGAGCGGTCGTTCATGACCTCGGGCGTCGCCATCAACAACTGGTTCGCCTACTTCTTCGAGCCGATCGGCATGAAGACGGTGGCGCTGTTCCTCGATCTGCCGGTCTATCCAGAGGCCGTCGTCAAGGTCGAGGTCTTTGGCGGCGGCGCGACCGATACGGTGAGCGTGGGCGGCCTGATCATCGGCAAGACCGCCGAGCTCGGCTCGACCGAACAGGGCGTCGATATCGGCATCGTCGACTACAGCCGCAAAGTGACCGACGACTTCGGCGTGACGACGGTCGTCGAGCGCAACTGGTCGAAGCGCATGACGGCGCGCAGCCTCATCCTCACCGACCAGGTCGATGCAGCCCAGCGCTTGCTCGCGAGCCTGCGGGCGCAGCCGGTCCTGTGGATCGGCGAGGAGGCCTTCGAGTCGATGACGATCTTCGGCTTCTACAAGGACTTCTCGATCGACGTCGCGTTCCCGTCCGTCAGCTACTGCAGCCTGACGGTCGAAGGCCTTACCTGAACCGGAGACCAGCATGCCCATCACGGCACTTCCGACGCCGCCGACTCGTGACGATGCGGCGAACTTCTCGGCGCGCGCCGACGCGTTCCTGTCCGCGCTCCCGACGTTCGCGGTCCAGGCGAACGCGCTCGCCGAAGACGTAAATGACGATGCGGCGGCGGCCGCAGCGGACGCAGCCGCTGCCGAGGCGGCGAAGACCCTTGCGCAGGACTGGGCGACGAAGACGGGTTCGGCGGTCGCGGGCGGTGAGTATTCGGCCAAGTACCATGCGCTGGCTGCAGCCGCCTCTGCGGCCGCGGCGGCGACCTTCAACCCGGCGCTCTATGCAGCACTCGCCGGCGCCACGTTCACGGGCAACGTCGCGATCAACGGCAACACGACGCTCGGCGATGCCTCGGGCGACTCGGTCACGATCAACGCCTCGACCATCCTCAACCCTAACACGCTCAACTTCTCCAGCGCGATCGGCATCGGCACTTCGCCGGCCACCACGCTTCACGTCGCCGGCACCGATCCCATTGTCCGTATCCAAGCGACGAATGGTGGCAGCGGCAACGGCACGCCCCAGCTGGCCCTCTGGCGCGACGGCGGGGTGGCAGGCTCGCTGACCTTCATCCCGAACGTGGAACTGCGGCTGCGCGCCCACAGCGACAGCGGCCTCGTGACGACCATGATCGGCTCGACGACTGTGATGACGGTCGCGCGCGCGACCGGGATCGTTGGCACCAACAACCTGCTGACTGTCTACGGCTCCGAAAACGTCCTGGCGATCAAGGACGGTGCCTATCTCTGGGCATCGAACAGCGCAGGCTGTGTCCTCCAGGTCGGCCGGGCCGAGGGCACAAGCCGTTCGATCAATGCGGCCGGCAGCATCAACGCCAGTGGGTCCGACTATGCCGAGTATCGCTACAAGCACGCTGGGTGCGGAGCGGTGCCGAAGGGTGGCATCTGCGGCCTGACCGCCCGCAACGAAGTGACGACCGATTTTGCCCTGATGGTCCTACCGGCGATCAAGTCGGTGGACCCAGCCTACGTCGGCGGCGACACCTGGGGCAATCGCGCGTCGGTGGGTGATGCGCCTCGGCGGCCCGTTCTGGATCTGCCCGAGTACGATGGCCCCGAGCATCCCGGCGATGGTCCTGCCCCGTTGCAGATCGCGCCGTTCCTGCTAGGCGAAGCTCCTGTCGCACCGGGCGAGTTCGATCTCGGCGAGCCGGTGCTCGCCCCGCGTGGCGAGGATGAGGACGATCACGCCTTCCTGCGTCGGATGGTCAGGCACGAGCTGGCCCATGACGCATGGACTTCTGCCCGGTCGGCCCATGAGGCCCGGGTGCAAGATCACCCGGCGAAGCTGGATTTATGGACCAAGGCTAGGGCCCAGTACGACGCTCTGGTCGCGCAGGCACAGGAGCAGCACGCCGCCGCCGTCGCCGCCTATCAAGACTTGCTCGATGCGTGGGAGGCCGCGCGTGCCGATCATAACGCTGCTGTCGAAGAGGCCGAGGCTGCCCACGCGGCTGCGCTGATCGAGTACGAGGTAGCGGTTCCGATCTTCACGGCCCGCCTCGAGGCGGAACGACAGAAAGTCGACCGCATCTCCTACGTCGGCGTCGTGCCGGGCATCGTGGAGCTTGCGCCTGATGCGGCGCCCGGGGACTACGTCGTGGCTGTTTCGGACGGTGCCGGCGGGATCAAGGGCATCACCGTCTATGACCCGACGCCGGCGCAACGCCGGATGGTCGTGGGCCGTGCGATCGTGCTGAACCCTAGCGAGGACGATTGGTCCCGCCTTTTGCGCGAAGATGTCGTCCGCGATCCTGCCTGGACCTGCATCGTCGACGTGGTGCGGGGCTGATCAGCGGCAGCACCGCTCGCAATCCATAACGGCAACCTGACGCCGCCCTAACCCGGGCGGCCGCATCAGCCACCAGCGGGGGGCACACGTTGACCAGCGAACACATGCAGCTCGCTCTTGCGCTCATCTCGCTCCTGGGCGCCGGCGGAGGGCTGGCCGCGTTCTTCGCAACGGTCCGCCACTTCCGCAGCCAGAGCAGTGCCGACCGCAAGGTTGACACCGATGCCGAGGTCAGCCTCGCGACCTCGCTGGCGGCGCTCAACGAGACGCTGACACGCGGCGTCTTCGAACAGAACGCGGCGCACCAGCAGGCGATCGCGCAGGCTCACGAGAAGCACGCCGAGGATATGGCGCGCGAGCGACAGCACTGCGCCAACCAGATGTCGTCGATGGGCAAGCGCCTCGACGACGTCCAGCGCCAGCGCACGCACGACCTGAAGAACTTCATGGCCTCGATCATGTCGCTCGCGCAGCTGATGAAGCTGCCGGCCGACAAGGTGACAGAGCTGGCTCGGACCTTCGAGCCGATCGAGGCGCAGATCCACAACGAAGAGGAGCCCGTGGGATGAGCGATCGCAAGGAAGTCGGCCGTCATCTGGCCAAGGCGTTCGTCGACGGCACCCGCGCTCCGATCGGCAAGGGCATCGCCGATGCGATGGCCAAGCTCGGGCAGATCGAGCGCCCGTTGGCGCTAGCGCGAGACGTCGAGCCCAAGGCCTGACGGGCCGCAAAATCGAGAGATCAGCAGGGCGGCTCAGGCCGCCCTTTTTCATGGGAGAGAACGATGGCTTTCGTACTGAGCGAGAAGTCCAAGAAGCGTCTGACTGACGTGCATCCGGTCCTGGTCGAGATCGTCGAGACGGCGATCGGCGTCAGCGAGGTCGACTTCATGGTCGTCGAGGGTGTCCGCACCCGCGAGAAGTGCTGGGAGTACTTCGGAAAGGGGCGCACCGCGGCGCACTGCCGGGCTATGGGCGTGCCCGAAAAGTACGCTCGGCCGGGCGAGGCGCGCGTGACCTGGCTCCGCGATCCGCTGGCCTCGAAGCACGTAAAGCAGGCCGACGGCTACGGTCACGCTGTCGACCTCCTTCCTGCGCCCTACGACTGGAAGGAGACGAAGCCGTTCGATCTGGTCGCCAAGGCGATCGAGAAGGCGACCGCGATCGTCAACGAGCGCCGCGCGAAGGATGGCCATGCGCCTGTCAGTGTTCGCTGGGGCGCTGACTGGGACAAGGATGGCAAGCCGCGCGAGCGCGGTGAAAGCGACAGTCCTCACTTCGAGCTCGCCTGAGGCGACTCAAACGGACTAGCGGGCCGCGCCCTTAGGGGGTGCGGCGCGGCCCGCACGACACGATCCCACTGCCTCGGGGATCGCGCGGAGAACGCGCGGCTGCGAGCGGCAGTTTCTTACCGAAGCGAATCAATGGGTTTGAGCCGGCGCAGCCGGCCCCGCTTCCCTCCGACCATGGTGGCTATATATCTCTGTGACCCATCCGAAAATCGACCAACTCTCAGAAAACGCCGGGAAAAATTCTCTAGCGCTCAGAATGGGTTAACCTATCCTTGCTTACCGACGCCGACGTTTCGGCTCTGGCAAGCGAGGTCGTTATGGCTATCCCCCGTGTGGCGCTACTGGAAGCGGACTGCCTAGATGCGCTGGCGTTTGTGCCGGACGGCTCGGTCAACCTGATCCTCTGTGATCTACCTTATGGTGTGACGCAGAACCGCTGGGATAGCCTTATCCCGCTCGACGATCTGTGGCAGCAGTATGAGCGCATACTTGCGCCCAGCGGCGCGATCCTTCTCACCTCGCAGGGGCCATTCACGGCCAAGCTGATTTGTAGCAAGGAAGACTGGTTCAAATACAAGATCACGTGGGTGAAATCGAAGCCCACCAACTTCCTTAACGCGAAGCGTCAGCCGCTCCGTCGCCACGAGGACATCTGCGTCTTCTACCCCAAGCAACCCACCTACAACCCACAGATGGGCGAAGGCGAGGCCTACGATAAGGGCGTTCGCAAGGCCCAGCTCACCGGCTCATACGGCGACTTCCGGCCGGCACACATCAAGTCGGAGGGCGGGCGCTATCCAACCGATGTAGTTTATTACAAGACCGCCGAAAGCGAGGGGCGCGTCTATCACTCGACTCAGAAGCCGGTCGGGCTCGGCCAGTATCTGGTTCGGACCTACAGCGACCCCGGCGACCTAGTGCTCGACAATGCCTTCGGCTCCGGCAGCTTCCTTGTCGCCGCAGCGACGGAAGGCCGCAACGCCATCGGCATTGAAATCAATGATGGTGTTGAAGAGTTCAAGGCGGGCACGATCGACCTCCTTGCAGTCGCCGAGCAGCGGCTACATGCGATTAGCGGCTGCGAAACGCGCAAGGTGGGATGGCAGCGCCAAGACCAATTCGACGCCGCGATCCGCTGGGCAGTCGGACCGAGCGCTGGCCAAGCGTCAAATTGCCAGACTGTAGGTGCCGTCCGGACGCCGCGTAAGCAGCGCTCGACGCCCCGTGAAATTGTTCTTGCTTAGGATCGGCTGCAACGGACCCCAATGAAGCCAAGTGTTGGGGGTGTTGTTGTTCACTTGGCGATTCGGGCCGTGTGAAACCATCAACGTATATTGGCCGATGTTGACGCCATTGAGCGTCACATCGAACGTCACATCAGCAACCTCGACGCCGGTCTCTTGGCCGACGCTGCCGGGCTTCCATGCCAAATTGTCGAAGAAATTGGTTCGGAACCACGTCTGAAAGTTCTCCTTGCCCAGGCTGCCCCTGATGAGCCGGAGATACGGAACGATACCACCGCTCGTCGGCTGTTGGGCGTCAGTCTGCGAGAGCTTCTTGGACCATGTGAGCATCTGGGTTGCGCCTCCCCCGGTTGCCATTGCGGTATCCCCGCGCAACTCACGCGGGTCTGTTTTGATAAAGCGCCGTAACGCTTCGTCAAAGTCCATATCTAGGGCGAAGGGAGGATTTCGAGGCGATCCAGCATTCATGCGATAAGCACCTTGTAAGGAAGCCGCCCCTCGGCGCTCGCCAGAAGAGAGTTCACACGCTCGCCTTCGGCGATCTCCCGCAGGTTGAAGCGCCAAGTCGCCTCGTCAACATAGCGCTGGAGATGCTTGGGGCTGATCCAGTGGTGAATGCCGATGATCTGGCGCTTTAGCAGCGACCAAAAGCCTTCGATCGAATTTGTGTGCGCGTCGCCCTTGCGAAACTCGCCCGCGCTGTGGCGCACGATGCCGTGGTTGAACGTCCGGCCAAGGTGGCGGTAGCCGGAATGCTCGTCGGTGGCGACAAGGGCAGCGTCCGGCGAAACAACGGCGTGGGCGAAGCTGTCGAGCGTCTGAGTGTCCGGACGGTCAATGACTGTGGCGACAGCCTGACCGCCTCGGCTGATAGCGCCAATTACGCCCGTCTTGCCCGACGTGCCGGGGCCGTTCTTGGGGTCGCCCTTGTGGCGGTTGTGCGCCTTGCCGCCGACGTAGGTCTCATCAATCTCGACCTCACCATCCAGCGGCTTGCTGAACGACTGGGTGCGGGCCGCATGGCGCAGGCGATGAAGCATGAACCACGCGGTCTTCTGCGTTACGCCAAGGTCCTTCGCGAGCGTCGTCGATGCGATACCCTTCTTGTGCGACGTGATCAGCCAGATCGCGATGAGCCACTTGCGCAGCTCGATCTTGCTGTCCTCGAAAACAGTGCCGACCTTGATGGAGAAGCGCTTGCGGCAGTCGCCGCACTTATGCGTGCGCTTGTCCGAAAAGTGATAGACCTTCGTCGAGCCGCACAACGGGCAGAACGCGCCGTCCTTCCACCGGATCGCAGTGAAATGGTCAATCGCCGACTGCTCGTCGGGGAACGCCGCCATCATCTGGAATAGGGTGTCGAACTGCATTGTCACCGGATGCGCTCCAATCTCGCCAGAGCAACATAGGTGATTAAATGACCCACGTCAACGGGTCACGAATGTATATAGATCCCTCCGACCATCGGGATACTTGACCGCGCGCCGGGTCGGCTCCGCGCGGCCTGAGCCATGGGAGTCCATATGTCAAAGTTCCTCAAGAAGCTCGGCCGTCGCCTGATCGAGCCGTCGACGATCGCTGGCGCTGGCGGCGCGCCGGTGGCCGCCGTCGTTTTGTCGTCGCTCTTCCCGGCGCATGCGATGGCGATCAACCTCGGCGCGGCCGTCGTCGGCGGCGCGCTGATCGCTCGCAAGGAGAAGAAGACGATCAAGGCCGAGATCGCGGCCGGCGAGCACGACTGAGCTTCGCCAGTTCCGATCGCGTTCAAGTCCTCCGCCGGCCAAACGGCCGGCGGGGGCCGCCGCACTGGCATGCGGCGAACTGACGGTATGCACCCGCCACGGCTTCAACTGGCCAAGTCTGGCCGCCCCGCACCCGGTACCCGGGCAGAGGGGAATGTCGTGGGAAATAGTAAATGGAGAATTGCTTCACGCCGGCGCCCAGGGCGCTGCCCCTCGCCGGCTACATTGGCGGCAAGCGCAACCTTGCAGGCCGAATCGTCCCGATCATCGAGAGCGTGCCTCACCGCTGCTATGCCGAGCCCTTCGTCGGCGCCGGCGGCATGTTCTTCCGCCGCGAGCTGAAGCCGAGCGTCGAGGTCATCAATGACATCTCGCGCGACGTCGCGACGCTCTTCCGGATCCTGCAGCGGCACTATCCGCAGTTCCTCGACACGCTGAAGTGGCAGCTGTCCTCGCGGGCCGAGTTCGAGCGGCTGATGCAGGTCGATCCTGCAACCCGCACGGACCTCGAGCGGGCTGGGCGGTTCCTCTACCTGCAGCGCCTTGCTTGGGGCGGGAAGGTGAAGGGCCGCACCTTCGGCGTCGACGTCCGGTCACAGGCCGGCTTCGATCTGACGAAGCTCGTCCCGATGCTCGAGGCGGCACACACGCGGTTGTCGAGCGTGACGATCGAGTGCCTGGGCTACGACGTCTTCATCACGAAGTACGATCACGCCGACACCCTTTTCTATCTCGATCCGCCTTACTGGGGCTGCGAGGATGATTATGGGGACGGCGTCTTCTCGCCCGACGACTTTGCCCGGATGGCAGCCCAGCTGCGCGAGCTGAAGGGGTGCTTCATCCTGTCGATCAATGACCGGCCTGAGGTGCGGGAGATCTTCGACGGCTTTGCGATGCGTGAGGTCGACGTCGTCTACCACATCGCGACGAGGATGCTCGGGGAAGGCCGGGCCTTTGGCGAGCTCATCATCTCGAACCTTCCGCAGGAGGCGCTCGACGAGCCTTCGGGCCGCGGGCTGTTCAGTGGGCTCTGATCGTAGCGCCGCGCCAGTAGTCGACCGCGTGCTTTGCTGCCCGCTGGCGCGCGGCCTGGACGTCGCCATCCTTGATTGGCGATGACCACTTCGGCCGGCAGTCGTCAGTCCCGGCTTGGCAGGTGACCAGGTCGCCGTCGCGCCGGATTTGAACACGAAAGGTCGACCAGCGCCGGCAAAGTGCCTGCAGCTGCTCGGTCGGCAAGCCATCAGGGATCTCGGGATAGAGCTGATCGTTCAGCACGGCCGGGGAGCAAGCGTCCAGTTGCGTTGCGTACCGCCGATCGGCTTGCGGGCAGCTGGCTTGATGCCGGCACGGGCCATGGCGGCCGCCAGTGCGGCCTCCGCTTCGGGAGTGTTTGCGGTCGCCATCGATGGGCGGTCTAGCGTGAGAACGGACCGGGCACAAACTGTGCCCCCTTGTGTGCCTTCGCGAACCGATGCCGTTTGCGCATTGTTCGCATCATGCGTTGACCGGAAGTCGCTCAAACCCTAGGAAAATCAGGCTTAGGCCGGATTAGCTCAGCGGTAGAGCAGCGGTTTTGTAAACCGAAGGTCGGGGGTTCGATCCCCTCATCCGGCACCAGCAT
>JADCGM010000170.1 GCA_020249025.1 Alphaproteobacteria bacterium | reverse complement strand
CTTCACAAGGTGACCCAGGCCCTGCTTCAGCGTGCGCAGGCCAAATTCCAGATCATAGCCGGCAATCGGGAAGGTCTCGTCATCGAGACCACCTGCCGAACGCCAAACCGCGGCCGGGACCAGGGTCGCCCGCAGGCTGTTCGCGGCAACGGGAAAGGTCGCCCGGGTCAGCGGGCCGCTGGTCTTGGGTTCGTCGAAAATCAGACTGGGCGCGCCGCCGAAAGCGATGCGCGCCGGGAAGAAGCCACCCGGCAGTGAGGTGAACTGGTCCGAACTCGCCGCGACTTCCCGCAACTGCATGCAGCCGGCGCTCGCGACACCGGGCTGCATCGCAAGCGTGAGGAGGGCCTCGATGGTACGGGGATCATGGAGGAGCATGGCCTCGTCAAGGACGAACAGATACTCCCCCTTGGCGCGACGAGCGGCTGCGTTCAGGCGCGCGGACGGACGATCCTGACCGGGCGTGACCACCTTGCCGCTCTTCCCGAACAGGGGCGCCAGGACCTTCTGGATCTGCTCGGTCTTGGCCTTCTGTCCAACGGCCAGAGCGACGATGACATCAAGGGAATCGAAGACCGTCTGGTTCGCAAGCGAGGGGAGCAACCGTGCAAGCGGCGCGACCCGGCCCGTGCCCGCTATGATCGCCGTGACGCGTGGCCACTGGCCATTCTTCAACGTCGGCGCCGTGCGAAACAGGGGCCTGTCATTATCCGGGGCATGGGGCATGAGGGCCGACGCCGAATGCTCGCGTCCGGCGGGCAGCCGGATCGCCAGCGGCGCCCGGACCGACGCATCCAGACTCCCGCGACCGGCACCAGGGACCTTGGCCGAGAGCCGCGGAAAGGGGGTCGCCACATTCGTCGGCTGGAGATCGCCGAGCGTACCGAGAGGCGGCATCGAGACCTAGAGGCTCGGCCTGAACGTAATCGGATCGGCAACCAGAAACGGGGCGGGAATCGTGTCCGTGTCGTGTGGCGTCAGGCGCCGTGAGACGAGCGCAGCGATCGTCGGGACCGAGTCTGCCGGGATGGTCAGCAGCGACGTGCCCTTCACACGGCGCTCACTGATGGCCTGCACCGCCTCGGGCGGCAGATCAGCAGGGGGCGCCAGCGCCTCGGCAAGGTGCATGCGCGCAGACTTGAGACGGATCGAGTTCAGGTTGGTGGGGGCCAGACCAATCTGCATGACCCGAGCCAGCCATTCGATGACCGGCCGGCTGAAGATCCGCTCCGCACCGGTCGCGTCCTGGACATCGACATCGACGCGGACCAGCGCCAACGGCGTGCGGTCGTCCCCCCACCCCAGCAACTCCCGGACCAGCGCGTCCGAAATCTGCCGGACATCCTGCGTCCGTGTCGCGCGCTCACCGCGCGCCGCGACTTCCGCATGGTGCAGTCCGCCGCGCAGCAGCGACGGGAAGGGAACGACCATCGCGTCGGTGAGCAGGTCTTCGGTGTCCGTGGCGGCGACAAGAATGGGGAGGAACGGGTTGATCAGATCGATGTCGAGGAAGGTCGGACTGTCGCCGGAGACCTCCGCTTCGCGGCAGAGATGCAGGCTTACCCCATCCGACTGATAGCAGCGCAGCCGCGTGGACCGGGAGAACGTCGGTCCATCGCGCGCCTCGACACGCAGGCGCAACTGCGACTCCGCCATGAACCAGAGGTCGCTGATCATCGCGCCGCTGACGGTGAACTCCTCGAGGGAGCGCCAGTTGTCGAGGTCGAACGCCGGCAGTGCATGCCGCCTGCCGACGCCCGACGCGGGCTGCAACTCGATGGCGTAGCGGGTCTGCCAGCCGTGAAGCGCCGCAAAGCCGACGAGCGCCCCGAGTGGCTTGGCCGCGCGCGGGTCGCCATCGGTGACGAGCCCGATGTTGGTCCCGCCGACCGTGACCAGCGACCGGCTCGCGACCGGCGCCAGCTCCTCGAGCGAGATCGTGTCCTCCGGGTCGACCGCGAGGGCCGCCTCGGGGGCGAGAATGTTCGGTGCGGTGATCTGCTCAGGAACCGGCAGCCGCCCTTCATCCCTGCCGTAGCGGATGTAGTGGACGAGTGGGTTGAGGCCGCTGTGCAGGACATCGTCGTTCGTTTCGAGATACCAGCGTGAGCGGAACCGCGGGCTCGGGTCGAGCCCCTGATGTCCGCCGATCCTGACATAGTGCTCGGCGGGATCCTCGCCCGGCTTCAGCGCCCCGGGATGCTGGGCGGCATACCACGCGGCGTCGAACAGCGGATGGTCGCGGACCAGCCCGACATCCTCGCGATCCGAGCCGGAACTCCGGTGGCCGCCTGACGACGACCGTCCGGGATTTGGCAGGCGGCCTTCCCGTTCGCCGTACTCGAGAAAGTGAACCAGCGGATTGAGGTCGGCAGCGTCGACGTCCCCATTGACCATGAGGTACCAGCCGGTGTCGAAATTCGGACCGGGATCATGGCCTTCGCGCCAGCCGACCGAGACATAGTGCTCGGCTGGCTCGACATCGGAGGACCGCAGGTAGCGCGCCGCATACCACTGGGCGTCGAAATACTCGCTGTCGGCTACGAGAGCGGCCTCGCGCGACAGAAGCGGCAGTCGGACCCGAGCAGCCGGCTGCGGCGCCCGCTTCGAAGTCGAAGCACGCTTGTCCTTGCCGTGCGATCGGCTCTTACCATCCGCCACAAAACCCCCCTACCGGACACGTCCGATGCCGTTTATCCCTAACGATCCCTTGCGATGGGGTTCAAGG
>JADCGM010000017.1 GCA_020249025.1 Alphaproteobacteria bacterium | reverse complement strand
CAGCACCGCCAAGGCCAAGACCTATCTGACCAAGGGTCTGGCGCTCAATCCGAACGGGATCGATTCCAACTATTTCTGGGCCGACTTCCTGTTCCAGCAGGGCGACTACGCCGGCGCGGTCCGGGCGCTCGAGAAAGCGTCGGCAGCCGCGCCGCGTCCCGGGCGCGAGGTCGCCGACCAGGGCCGCCGCGGCGAGATCGCCGAGCTGATGGCGAAGGCCAAGGCCAAGCTTCACGGCTGACCGTTGCAGGGCCCGGCGGCGGCGGCCTAAGCTGCTGCCGGGGCTCGGCTGGCTGTGGGGCGGCGTGGCGGACGGCGAGGACAGCGACGACTGGCGGATCGCGGCGCTGCTCGCGCACCGGCCGGCGCTCGTCCGCTTCCTGACCGCCCGGCTCGGCGACACCGCCGAGGCCGAAGACGCACTCCAGGATCTCTATCTCAAGCTGCGCGCAAGCCCGCCGCAGGGCGCGCCAGACGCGCCGCTCGCCTATCTCTACCGCGCCGCCGCCTCGGTCGCGCTCGACCGCATCCGCAGCCGCGGGCGCGGCGCAAGGCGCGATGCAGCGTGGACCGACAGTCAGACGGTGATGGCGGGCGACGAGGCGGTCGCCGACAGCGTTCCTGCCGACGAGGCGCTGATTGCACGCGAGCGGCTGGCGCAGCTGGCGGCGGCGGTCGCAGCGCTGCCGGCGCAGGCCCGGCGCGTGTTCACCCGGCTGAAGCTCGACGGGCTGAGCCATGCCGAGGTGGCGGCCGAACTCGGCATCTCGAAAAGCGCGGTCGAGAAGAACATCGCGACCGCCATGCGCCACCTGTCGCTGCTGCGCGACGATCCCTGATAGGCGAATTTCCCGTTCGACCTGCGGTGCCGTTCGGGCCGCGGCGTTCATCTTCCAGAAAGCGAGACCAGAGACGACCATGACGACCGAGGACACGGCCTTTCGCGACGCAGCCGACTGGCATGCGCGCCTTGCCGCGCCCGACGCCAGCGTCGCCGACTGGGAGGCGTTCACCGCCTGGCTCGAGGCCGATCCCAAGCGCCGCGACGCCTATACACAGATGGAGCTGCTCGCGGCCGAGATCGAGGCCGGGCGCGATGCGCTCGCCGATGCCGTCGCCGCACAGCCGGCACCGCCGGCCGAGGTGGTGTCGCTCGATGCCGTCCGCGCGTCGCGGGTGCAGCGCTGGCTGCGTCCGGCAGGCGCCGTCGCCGCAGCGGTCGCGGGCCTGCTTGCGTTTCAGACGCTCATCCCGGCCGCGCCGGTGCCGGTCGACTATGCGACAGGGCCTGCGCAGCAGCGCAGCGTCACGCTTGCCGACGGCACAACCGCGCAGCTCAATGCAGGAACGCGCATCCGCGTCACCTTCGGCGACGGAGAGCGCCGGGTCGAACTGGCGCAGGGCGAGGCGGCGTTCGACGTCGTCCATGACCCCGCCAACCCCTTCGTCGTCAGCGCCGGCGGCAGCGAGATCCGCGACATCGGCACGAGCTTCGCCGTGCGCCGCGAGCCGGCCCAGCTGACCGTGACGGTGACGAAGGGCGTCGTCGACCTCGGGCCTGACGATGCGCCCGACAGCGGCCGCGCACGCGTCGTCGCCGGCCAGCAGGCGGTCGCGACCGCCTCCCGCATCACCGTCAAGCCGGTCGATGTCGCCGCGGCGACGGCATGGCGGCAGGGGCGGCTGGTCTACACCGATGCGCCGCTCGCCGAAGTGGCGGCCGACATCGCCCGTTACGGCGGGCGGCCGGTGACGGTCGCGCCATCGGCGGCGGGCCTGCGCTTCACCGGCGTGCTTCTGCTCGATAAGGAAAGCGAGATGATCGCGCGCCTCGAATCCCTGCTGCCCGTGCAGGCGGAACGCTACGGACGCGAAATCCGGCTGGTGGCCCGCCCGCGGCGTGGCGACTAGGGCCGCGCTGCTTCTCGCCGCGCTGGCGGCTTCGGTTCCCGCGCTGGCGGCGCCGGCGGAGACCGCGCGCCGCTTCGACATTCCCGCCGGATCGCTCGACCGGGCGCTGGCAGCGTTCGCGCTGCAGGCAGGCGTCAGCATCGGCGGAGCGGACCTGCCGGCGCGGACCAGCCGCGGCGTGCGCGGCACGATGACGCCGCAGGCCGCGCTCGAGCGGCTGCTGCGCGGGACCGGACTGAGCGCCGGCTTCGTCGATGCCAAGACGGTGCGGATCGCGCGCCTCGCGCCGCCGCCGCAGCCGCTGCGCCCCGCCGCGCTGCCGGCTGCCGCACCGCCCGAGGAGATCATGGTCACTGCCACCCGGCGCAGCGGCCCGGCCTCCGCCGTGCCGATTTCGGCGGCGGCGCTTTCGGCGTCTGATCTGTTCCAGCTCGGCGCAGCGACAAGCGAGGCGGCGCTACGTGCGGTCGCGGGCGTGGTGACGACCAACCTCGGCTCCGGGCGCGACAAGATCTTCGTGCGCGGGCTGTCGGACGGGGCCTTCACCGGGCGCACCGAGACGACGGTCAGCGTCTATCTCGATGATGCGCGCGCCACCTACAGCGCGCCCGACCCCGACCTGCGGCTCGTCGATGTCGAACGAGTCGAGGTGCTGCGCGGGCCGCAGTCGCCGCTCTACGGAGCGGGGTCGCTCGGCGGCATCTACCGGGTGGTGACGCGCGCTCCCGAAGCGGAGGGTTGGGCGGTGGCCGGCGGGGCGACGCTGGCGCTCACCCGCAACGGCGCCCGGTCCTGGCGAGGGGAGGGGATGCTCAACGCCCCGCTGGCGCGCGATCGCGCGGCGCTGCGCCTCGTCGCCTATCGCAGCCGCGACGGCGGCTACATCGACGATCCGGGCCGGGGGACGAACCTCAATGCGACGAACGTGGTCGGCGCGCGCGCGGCGCTGCGCTGGCAGACGGAGGGGTGGACGGTCGACCTCGCCGGCGCGCTCCAGGACATCGAGGCGAAGGACAGCCAAT
>JADCGM010000169.1 GCA_020249025.1 Alphaproteobacteria bacterium | reverse complement strand
GTTCATCAGCCCGCGGACCTTGAGCGCGCGGGCCAGCAGCTCGGTCTGGCGCTCGATCTCGGCGATCAGTTCGGCCGACAGCGAATAGGGTGGCAGCGAGCAGGCCGAGTCGCCCGAGTGGACGCCGGCTTCCTCGATATGCTGGAGCACGCCTGCGACATGGACGGTCTCGCCATCGGCCAGCGCGTCGACATCGACCTCGATCGCGTCGCGCAGATACTGGTCGACCAGCACCGGGGAATCGCCCGACACCTGCACCGCGGTGGCGATGTAATGCTCGACGGCAGCCGAGGTCTCGACGATCTCCATCGCCCGCCCGCCGAGCACGTAGCTCGGGCGCAGCAGGACCGGGTAGCCGATGCTCTCGGCGACCTTGACCGCCTCCTCCTTCGACCGTGCGATGCCGTTCTTCGGCTGCTTCAGCCCCAGCTCGCGGATCAGATCGGCAAAGCGCTCGCGGTCCTCGGCGAGGTCGATCGCGTCGGGCGAGGTGCCGAGGATCGGGATCCCGGCGTCCTGAAGCGACTGCGCCAGCTTCAGCGGCGTCTGCCCGCCGAACTGGACGATGACGCCGACGAGCGTACCCTTCGACTGCTCGGTGTGGAGGATCTCCAGCACGTCCTCGCCGGTCAGCGGCTCGAAATAGAGCCGGTCCGACGTGTCGTAATCGGTCGAGACGGTCTCCGGGTTGCAGTTGACCATGATGGTCTCGAACCCGGCATCGTCGAGCGCGAAGCAGGCGTGGCAGCAGCAATAGTCGAACTCGATGCCCTGCCCGATGCGGTTCGGACCGCCACCGAGGATCACGACCTTCTTCCGGTCGCTCACGCCGCTCTCGTCCTCGGGGCTACCGAAGCTCGGCGCCTCGTAGGTCGAGTACATGTAGGGCGTCTTCGCCTCGAACTCGGCGGCGCATGTGTCGATGCGCTTGAACACCGGGCGCACGCCCGCGGCGCGGCGGGCCTTGGCGACGTCGGCCTCGCGCTGACCGCTGAGCTTCGCCAGCCGCGCGTCGGAGAAACCCATCGCCTTCAGCCGGCGCAGCGCCGCCGGATCGGTCGGCACGCCATTGGCGCGCACCTCGGCCTCGGCGTCGAGGATCTCCTGGATCCGCTCGAGGAACCACGGGTCGAAGCGCGCGATGCGATTGATCTCGTCGACGCTGAACCCGGCGCGCAGCGCATCGGCAGCGACGAGCAGGCGGTCGGGCGTCGCGATCGACAGCGCCGCCGCAATTTCCTCGCGGCTCGCGCCCTGAAGCCGCTCAAGCTCGTCGAAACCGGTAAGGCCGGTCTCCAGCCCGCGCAGCGCCTTCTGCATGCTTTCCTGGATGTTGCGGCCGATCGCCATCACCTCGCCGACCGACTTCATCGCGGTCGACAGCGTGGCTTCCGCGCCCTTGAACTTCTCGAAGGCAAAGCGCGGGATCTTGGTGACGACATAGTCGATCGTCGGCTCGAACGACGCCGGCGTCGCGCCGGTGATGTCATTGTCGATCTCGTCGAGCGTGTAGCCGACCGCGAGCTTCGCCGCGACCTTGGCGATCGGGAAGCCGGTCGCCTTCGACGCCAGCGCGGACGACCGGCTGACGCGCGGGTTCATCTCGATGACGATGAGGCGGCCGTCCTTCGGATTGACCGCGAACTGGACGTTGGAGCCGCCGGTCTCGACGCCGATCTCGCGCAGACACGCGATGCTCGCGTTCCGCATGATCTGATATTCCTTGTCGGTGAGCGTCAGCGCCGGTGCCACGGTGATCGAGTCGCCGGTGTGAACGCCCATCGGATCGACGTTCTCGATCGAGCAGACGATGATGGCATTGTCGTTCCGGTCCCGGACGACCTCCATCTCGTATTCCTTCCAGCCGAGGAGCGACTCCTCGATCAGGACTTCGGTCGTCGGCGATGCGTCGAGACCGCCGAGCACGATCCGCTCGAACTCTTCGCGGTTGTAGGCGACGCCGCCGCCGGTGCCGCCGAGCGTGAACGACGGACGGATGATCGACGGCAGGCCGGTGCGCTCGAGGACGGCAAGCGCCTCCTCCAGCGAGTGCGCGATCCCGGAGCGGGCCGATTCCAGCCCGATCTTGTCCATCGCATTGCGGAACTTCAGCCGGTCCTCGGCCTTGTCGATCGCCTCGGCATCCGCGCCGATCATCTTGACGCCGAATTTGTCGAGCGTGCCGTCGCGGAACAGCGCCAGCGCGGTGTTGAGCGCGGTCTGTCCGCCCATCGTCGGCAGCACCGCGTCGGGGCGCTCCTTCTCGATGATCTTGGCGACGACGGCCGGCGTGATCGGCTCGACATAGGTCGCGTCCGCCAGATCCGGATCGGTCATGATCGTCGCCGGGTTGGAGTTGACCAGAATGATCCGGTACCCCTCCTCCTTCAGCGCCTTGCACGCCTGCGTCCCCGAATAATCGAACTCGCACGCCTGCCCGATGACGATCGGGCCTGCGCCGATGATGAGGATGGACGAGATGTCGGTGCGCTTAGGCATTGGTGCTCCGCAACTGGCTCACAAAGCGCTCGAACAGATAGTGGCTGTCCTGTGGGCCGGGGCTCGCTTCGGGGTGGTACTGGACGCTGAACGCAGGCTTGTCGGTCAGTTCGAGGCCGGCGAGCGAGCCGTCGAACAGGCTGACGTGGGTCGCGCGGGCGTTGGCGGGCAGCGTATCCGCCTCGACCGCGAAGCCGTGGTTCATGCTGGTGATCTCGACCCGGCCGTCGTCGAGGCGCTTGACCGGGTGGTTCGCGCCGCGGTGGCCCTGGTGCATCTTCGTCGTCTTCGCGCCGACCGCGAGGCCGAGCAGCTGGTGGCCGAGGCAGATGCCGAACAGCGGCGTGCCGACCTCGAGCAGCTGGCGGATCACCGGGATCGCGTACTCGCCCGTCGCGGCCGGATCGCCGGGGCCGTTCGACAGGAAGATGCCGTCGGGCTTGTGCGCCATGATGTCGTCGAAGGTCGCGGTCGCGGGCACCACCGTCACCCGCGCGCCGGCGGCGACGAGGTTGCGGAGGATGTTGCGCTTGATCCCATAGTCGACGGCGACGACGTGCGGGCCGTCCGGGTTGGCCGAATGGGTCGCATAGCCCTGGCCGAGCGTCCACAGCCCGTCGTCCCACTTGTAGGTCTGGCGCGAGGAGACTTCCTTGGCGAGGTCCATGCCTTCCAGGCCCGGCCAGGCGCGCGCCTTTGCGATCAGCGCGGCGGTGTCGAACTTGCCGTCCTTGCGGTGCGCGATGACGCCGTTGGGCGCACCGGCGACACGGATGCGGCGGGTCAGCGCGCGGGTGTCGACGCCGGCGAGCCCGATGCGGTCGAAGGCGCGGAGCCAGTCGTCGAAGCCGCGGGT
>JADCGM010000168.1 GCA_020249025.1 Alphaproteobacteria bacterium | reverse complement strand
GCTGCCCTTCCGCGCCGCAACTCGGGCAGGCGTCGGGCGGCGGGGTGACGAAGCCGCAGTGGTGACATTGCAGCCGCCGCGTCAGCCGGTGCTCGACGAGCCAGGCGGTGCACATCGGGCATTCGATGCGCTCGCCGCAGGCGCGGCACAGCGTCAGCGGGGCATAGCCGCGGCGGTTGAGGAAGAGCAGCGCCTGCTCGCCCCTGTCGAGCGTTTCGGCGAGCGCATCGTGGAGCGGCGGACTCAGCCAGCGGCCGCGCGCCGGCGGGTTCGCGCGCAGGTCGATGGTGGCGATCGCGGGCAGCTGCGCGCCGCCGTAGCGGGAGGCGAGGCGCAGCTCCTCATAGCGGCCGCGCTCGACCTGGACGCGGGTCTCGATGGCGGGCGTCGCCGAGGCGAGGACGACCGGGATCTCCTCGAACCGGCCGCGCATCACCGCGACGTCGCGGGCGTGATAGCAGACCCCGTCCTCCTGCTTGAACGAGGTCTCGTGCGCCTCGTCGACGACGATGAGGCCGAGGTTGGCATAGGGCAGGAACATCGCCGAACGCGCGCCGACAACGACGCGGGCCTCGCCGCTCGCCACCGCCCGGAAGGCGCGGCGGCGCTCGGACGAGCGCAGGTCCGAGTGCCAGGCGACGGGGGCCGCGCCGAAGCGCGCCTCGAAGCGCTGGAGCCAGGGTTCGGTCAGCGCGATTTCGGGGACGAGGACGAGCGTCTGCCGGCCCTTGCGCAGGCATTCGGCGATCGCCTCGAAATAGACCTCGGTCTTGCCCGATCCGGTGACGCCGTCGAGGAGGAACGGCCGGAAGCCGCCGCCCGCGACCGCTGCGACAAGTGTGTCGGTAGCCGCTTGCTGGCCGGGTTCCAGCACCGGGATGATGAAGTCGGCGATGGGCGGCGGCACCGGCTGGTCGACCGCGACGCGCACCGCCGCCAGCGCGCCGGCGTTGACGAGGCCGCGGATGACCCCGTCCGAGACGCCCGCCGCCGCCGCCAGCTCGCGCACCAGCCCCTGCCGCCCGGCGAGCTTTTCGAGCGCCTGCGCCCGCTGCGGCGTCAGCCGCGCCGGCACTTCCCCGGTCGGGCGATATTCGGTGACGGCGCGCGGGCCTTCCAATGCCCCGTGGGAGGGCAGCGCCATGCGCAGGACGGCGGCGGGCGGGGCGAGATAATAGTCGGCGACGAACTCGATCAGCCGCCGCAGCGCCGACGGCACCGTGGCGGCGTCGTAGCGGCCATAGACTGCGCGCAGCTTCGCCTCGGGCACCTCCTTGGCCGGCAGCCGCTCCGGCTCCCAGACGACGCCGAGAACCTCGCGCGGCCCCAAGGGCGCACGGACGATATCGCCTGGGGCCAGCTCCAGCCCGGCGGGCGCGGCATAGTCGAGCGCGCCGAGACCATGCTGGAGAACCAGCACGCGGACGCGGGACTTGGGCTGCGGCATCGCCCGGATATAGGCGCGGGCGGCGGGGAAGCCTAGCGCGTCCGCCCCACCGCTTCCCCCGGCGCGGCACCCTTGCTTGCACGGGGGCCGCCGGACGCTATCCTCCGGTAGCGCCACCCTTTTGCGGAGCCGACGAGACCATGGACGAGCCATCGCCGCCCCTGACGCGGACCGGCCCCGTCGCCGGACCGGAGGGCGCATCGCTGACCGGACTGCCCGATCCCGGGCTGGCGTTTGACTATTACAAGAGCATGCTCTCGATCAGCTTCGCGACGCTGGGCGGCGTGCTGACGCTGGGCGAGACGGTGTTCGGCGCCCGCATCGCGCCGTGGCAGATGGGGTGCGCCGCCTTGCCCGTGGCGATCTCGGGGCTGCTCGCGCTGCAGGGCAAGACCGACATCGTCCAGGTCAGCCAAGGGCTGAAGCCGCCGGTCGACATTTCGCGCGCCTCGCTCCGGCTCGTTCCCTCCTTCTACGGGTTGGGAGTCGGGCTGTTCCTCGCGTTCCTGCTGATCTCCTACCTCGATCCCGAGCTCGCCGCCCGGCTGCGCTGAGGGACTGGCGATGCGGCGTTGACGCCGGGTCCGGGTCGGCTAAGGCTGGCCCGGACAGACGCACGCCGGGGAGCCGCGCCATGAAATTCTTCGTCGACACCGCCGACACCAAGGACATCGCCGAACTGGCCGCGACCGGCCTTCTCGACGGCGTCACGACGAACCCCAGCCTCATCCACAAGTCGGGGCGCAAGTTCCTCGAGGTGGTGAAGGAGATCTGCGGGATCGTCGACGGCCCCGTCTCGGCAGAGGTGGTGGCGACCGATTACGAGGGGATGATGCGCGAGGCCGCGATCGTGCGCGCGCTCGCCCCCAACGTCTGCGTGAAGCTTCCGCTCACCATCGACGGGCTGAAGGCGTGCAAGGCGCTCACCGACGACGGCGCGATGGTCAACGTGACGCTGTGCTTCTCGGCCAATCAGGCGCTGCTGGCGGCGAAGGCGGGCGCGACCTTCATCAGCCCCTTCGTCGGCCGCCACGACGACGTCGGCTTCGACGGGATGCAGCTCATCGAGGACATCAAGCTCATCTACGAGAACTACGGCTCCCGCACCGAGATCCTCGTGGCGTCCGTCCGCCACCCGATCCAT
>JADCGM010000167.1 GCA_020249025.1 Alphaproteobacteria bacterium | reverse complement strand
TCCTCCATCGCGAGGATGCGGTCGGCGAGGTCGAAGATGCGGTTGTCGTGGGTGACGACGATGACGGTGCGGTCCTGCGCCAGCGCCACCTCGCGCAGCAGGTCCATGACCCGCCGTCCCGAGCGCGCATCGAGCGCCGCGGTCGGCTCGTCGCAGACGACGAGGCGCGGTTCGTGGACGAGCGCCCGGGCGATGGCGACGCGCTGCTGCTGGCCGCCCGACATCTGGCGCGGCAGCTTGTCGGCCTGCGAAGCCATGCCAAGCTTGTCGAGCAACGCCCGGGCGCGGTCGATCGCCTCCGCCCGCGCCACGCCCGCCGCCACCAGCGGCACCGAGGCGTTCTCGGCGGCGGTCAGCGTCGGCAGCAGGTTGTACTGCTGGAAGATGAAGCCGATCGAGCGCAGGCGGAACGCGACGAGCGCATTGTCGCCGAGACTGTAGATGTCCTCGCCGAGCACGGTCACGCGGCCTGCGGTCGGCCGCAGGATGCCGGCGATCACCGAGATCAGCGTCGTCTTGCCCGAGCCGGACTCGCCGACGAGGTAGGTCAACTCGCCCGAGCGCAGCTCGGCATCGACGCCGTGGAGCACGCGGACGATGCCGTCGCCGACCGGGAACTCCTTGACGACGCCCTCGATGCGGATGGCGGCGCTCACCGGAACACCTCCGCCGGATCGGCCTTGAGCACGGCGCGCAGCGACACAACTCCGGTCAGGAAGATCATCGCCAGCACCGTGACGGCGGCGATCACCGGGATCTGCCACGGCGTGTAGAAGCCCTTGAAATCCGGGCTCGACGCCGCGCCCGAACTGACGAACAGCACCGCGAGCCCGATGCCGAAGCCATAGCCGATGAGGCCGGTCAGCCCCGCCTGCGCCGCGACCATGCGGCGGATCGTGGCGTTCGACACGCCGATCGCCTTCAGCGCGCCGAACTGGCGGATGTTGTCGCGGATGAACAGGCTGAACGTCAGCCCGACGATGGCGATGCCAACGATGAAGCCGAGCGCGACCGTGATGCCGAAATTGATCGGAATGCCGGTGCGCTCGATGATGTAGTCGATGCCGTCGCGGGCGAATTCGGCGCTGGTCCGCGCCCGCAGCCCGGTCTGGCGCGTGATCTCGGCCGCGACCGCCCCGGGATCGAGCCCGTCCTTGGCGCGCACGACGACAAAGCTCATCCGGTTTCGCGAGCCCGGCACATAATCCAGCGCCGCCGAATAGCGCGTGTAGAGCTGGATGCTGCCGGTGAAGCCGGGGATCGCATCGACGACGCCGCGCACCACCGCGCGCCGGTCGTTGAGTTCGATCTCGCTGCCGATGACCTTGCCGTCGGGAAACAGCCGGGTCGCGCCGATGCCGTCGACGAACACCGCATCGGGCGAGGCGAGCGCGCTGCGGTCGCCTGCCAGCATCGTCTCCGGCAGCCCGACAAGCGCCGCATCGTCGACGCCGACGACCGCAACCGGCTCGATCTCGCCGGCGGCGGTGCGCACCGTCGCGGTGGCGCGGATCAGCGGGGCGGCCCATGCGACGCCCGGCACGCCGCGCACCCGGTCGAGCGCGGTCGGCGGCAGCGGCAGCGTGATCTCGGCGGTGCGCCCGGCCGGGTCCATCACCCAGATGTCGGCAGTCGCCACCTCATAGACGGGCATGGCGCCGCGCAGCAGCAGATTGACGAAGATCGTCAGCTGCTGACCGATCAGCAGCGTCGAGAAGGCGACCCCGAAGATCAGCCCGAAGAACTTCACCCGGTCGCCCGTGAGCATCCGGATCGCGATCCAGCCCATTGATAGATGTCCGCCGATTCGTGTACGCACCCGTACATGAACGGTTGCGTTCACGAAATCAAGCGCGACCTTGGCGGCCTAACATAGGTGACAAAAAAGAGCTACCCCCGGTTGAAAATCTCTGGCCTGCGCGATGTGTTCAGCCGAGCAGCAACCCCGATGCGAGCGCCAGCAGCGCCATGCCGACCGACAGCGGCACACGCAGCGCCAGCCACCAGGACGGCGCAAGGCCGCCCTGCGTCAGCCGCGTGTCGATCGGCAGGAGGGCGGCGAACAGGATGCCCATGCCGACGAGCCCGACGCTGCCGCCGACCATCGCCTGCCCCCAGGCGATCAGCGACGGTACGACGCTGATCGCCAGCAGCCGCGGCTGCATCGCGGCGTCCGCCCGCGCACTCGCCAGCCCCCACCAGGCGCCGCCGATGAAGCTGGCGATGATGGCCGCATAGATGAGATGCGCCGCCACCGCAGTCGCCGCCAGCCGCTCCGGCCCGAAGGCGAGCACCGCGGCCGCAGCCGCGGCGGGGAGCAATCCGGCATAGCCGAGCCAGAGCGCGGCGCGAGGGGGCGAGGCGGTCATTCCGGCGGGATAGCGTCGTTCCGGCCCGAGCGGAATAGGCCCCCGCCACGCCCGCGATTTCGCCACTGGCGGCGCGGCGGCGCGGCACTAGATTGGCGGCGCTGTGAAGGGGAGCGGAATGCGGGCTTGCGGGATCACATTGGCGCTTGTCGCGGCGACGCCGGCCATGGCGGCGGTCGAGCGGATCGAGGTCGTCTCGCGCACGCCGCTCGCCGCAGGGGCCTCGTTCGGGTCGGCCGGCGCTTACGAGAAGATCCGCGGCAAGGCGTGGATCGCGCTTGATCCGGCGCTTCCCGCCAACGCCCGCATCGTCGACCTCAAGCTCGCCCCGCGCGATGCAAGGGGCCGCGTGCTGTTCGCGACCGATTTCCTGCTGCTGCGCCCAGCCGATCCCAAGAAGCGCAACGGCGCGCTCTTCTACGACGTCAACAACCGGGGCGGCATCGCGGCGCTCGGCCAGATCAATGGCGCAGCCCCGGCGCAGAACGACCCGACGACGCTCGCCGACACCGGCAACGGCTTCTTCTTCCGCCGTGGTTACACCCTGCTGTGGTCGGGCTGGACGTGGGACGTGCAGCCCAAGGGCCGCCCGAATGCGCTGGCGATGAAACCGCCGGTCGCGACAGAGCGGGGCAAGCCGATCACCGGCCGGGTCGCCTATGAAATCATCGTCGACGCGCCCGCCGAGACCGCCGGCTATGTCGGCCAGCTCGGCCTCCCCTACCCTTTCGCCACCCCCGGCGCGCCCGATGCGGCGATGACCGAGCGCGACGGCCCCGATGCGCCGCGCCGCACCGTGCCGCGCGCCAACTGGCGCTTTGTGGACACCGCCGACGGCCCGCCGGTCGAGGTAGCGCTGAAGGGCGGCTTCCGGCCCGGCCGGATCTACGAGATCGTCGTCCCCTCGCGCGATCCCTATGTCGTCGGGGCGGGGCTGGCGGGCATCCGCGACCTGCTTTCGCACTTCAAGACCGCGCCCGTCGCCGGCCAGCCGCCGCTGGACCGCGCGCTGATATTCGGCATCTCGCAGTCGGGGCGCGTCATCAACACGATGCTGTTCAACGGCTTCAACCGCGACGAGCTCGGCCGCCCCGCCTTCGACGGCGCCTATTCGCACGTGCCGGGGGCAGGCAAGGGCTCCTTCAACCAGCGCTTCGGCCAGCCGACGCGGCACTTCAGCCCGCTCGTCGAGCAGATCTATTTCACCGACGCCTTCCCCTTCACGACGCTG
>JADCGM010000166.1 GCA_020249025.1 Alphaproteobacteria bacterium | reverse complement strand
TGGGGATCGTCAACGCGGTGGCACCGGCCGCCGAACTCGAGGCGCTGGTCAGCGAGCGGGCGGCGGCGCTGGCGCGCCAGCCGGCCGCGGCGGTGCGCGCCACCAAGCGGCTTCTGCGCCACGCCCGCACCGCCGACATGCCGGGGCGGATGGCCGAGGAAGGCGCGATCTTCGCCGAGCGGCTGCGCTCGCCCGAGGCGATCGAGGCGATGACCGCCTTCATGGAGAAGCGGAAGCCCGACTTCAGCCGCTTCGGCTGATTTGCCAGGCTCTCGGAGCCGGCCGGATGCGCCGAACCGAGCGGCCGGCGGCTTCGCGCGCGCGAACGCGCGTGCTAGGTTTCCACCGTACAACTCAGGGGTGAGCAGCGGGGGCGTTGGGCTTGATCTGCGGACGAACGCGGCACGACGGTCGATGACGGCGGGCCCGGACATGGTGGAGCGCGCCGACGGAGCAGCGCGCCTCGACGAAATCCTCGACCGGATCAGCACGGACCCCGAAGGCGTGACCGCCTGGACCGCGCGCGATCCGCAAGAGGCGGGGCGCTGGTTCCTCGAGCGCACCGCAGGCGCGTCCGCGGCGCCGGGTGCGGTGATTGATGCTGCCAGCCTGGGCGTTGCGGCCGTCGACGGCGACGGCCGCGTCATCGCTGAAACTGCGCTGTTCGCAGTGAACGGCGGCGGCGATCTCATCGACTGGGAGGCGGTTCGCGCGGCGCGGCAGGGCGACCAGCCGGTGGTGCGGGCCGCCTCGATGGGTCCGGACGAGACATTGCAGCCGGTTCTGATCGCCTATGGCAACCGCCGGGCGGCGGCGAGCTGGCAGCTCCCCGACGCGGTGCGCGCGCCGGTCGAGGCCGGGCTGGCGGTGGCGGTGATCGCGAGCTTCGCGCCGCCCGAAGGTTCGCTGCGGCGCGCGGCGGCAGCCTATGCGCTGACCGGGCTTCAGGAGCGGGTGTGCAGCGCGATCATCGCAACGGGCGACATCCGCTCGGCGGCGGCGGCATGCGGGATTTCCTATGCGACGGCGCGCGAGGCGGCGTCGGGCGCGATGGCGCGAATGGGGGTCGGCAAGCTTCCCGAGCTTGTCACCCGGCTGACCGAAGTCGCGTACGGCCTGCTGCCCGATCCGGGGCGCGAGGCGCTGCTCATCGACATGTGGGGCCTGACGCTGCGGCAGGCGACGCTGGCGCATCTCGTCGCCGGGGGGCGCACCCGCGACGAAGCGGCGCGGGCGATGGCGATCTCGCCGGCGGTGGCGAAGAAGGAGATGGACGCGATCTTCCGCGCCCTCGATGTCGGGACGGCGGCCGAGCTGGCGCGCAGTCTCGCCGGCATGGGCGCGGTGGCGGCGATGCTGCGGGCGACGGGCGGGTCGGTCGGCTCGCTCGACCCGGCGTTCGAGCCGCTGCGCTTCGCGTTGCGCCCCGACGGGTCGCGGATCGCCTATTCGGACTATGGCCCGGCGGGCGGCCGTCCAGTGCTCGTCGTCCATTCGAGCATGACGACGCGGATCGTCGCACGCAATCTCGTGCGGGCGCTGCAGGCGCGCGGGTTCCGCCCGGTCAGCATCGACCGCCCCGGCTTCGGCCTGAGCGATCTGCGGGAGGGCGATGGGCGCGGTCCGTTCGAGCAGGCTGCGGACGATCTCGCGATTGTGACCGAGCGGTTGGGCGTGACACGCTGGGATGTGGTCGCGCGCGGCGGGGCGCAGGCGGTGCATGCCGCGGCGCGGGCCTATCCGGCGCTGTTCGACCGGGTGGTCCTTGTCAATCCCGATCCGCAAACGGACGCCGAGGGGCGGCGCTCGGGCCCGCTCGGCTTCTTCAAGGAACTCTACTGGCGCAACCCGGCGCTGATCCGCGCCGGCGCGCGCGTTCTGGCGAACCAGCTGACGCGCGAGCGGCTGGCGAGCATCCTCGCCCGGTCGGTGAAGGGCAGCCCGCCCGACGAGGAGGCGGTCGCGAACCCGGCGCTGATCGATGATTATCACCGCTCCGTGCGCGCCTTCGCGACCGGCCGGATCGAAGGCTATGTCGCCGAGCAGCAATGGTTCGTCACCGGTCGCCCGCCCGAGCCGTTCCCCGGCACCCATCGCTGGCACTTGCTGATCGGCGCGCACGACACGCTCCACGATCCCGATCTCGTCGCGCGCTACTGGGTGCGGGTGCTGCCCGACGCGGCCGTCACCATCGTGCCGGGGCAGGGCCGCATGCTGGCGCTGGCGGTGCCGGAACTCGTGGTCGAGGTGCTCGCAAAAGCCGACTGATCAGCGCGGCTTTTCCAACCCACACCCTACAAATTGGGATGGGCGTCCTTGCGGCACCGGCCGATGGGTCGGCTTGCGCGAAGCAGCCGTCGATCCGGGCGCTTCGGGACCCGGCGCGGCACCACACGCACCGTCGTTCCGATGCCGGTGCGGGGCGGCGGCCGTGGACGTGGGGACCTCCCTAGAAACCCGTCCCGCCGCCCGCCCCGCGCCGAACCCCCGGACGGTCCGGCCGCTGCCGCGCACGGCAGTTCGAAGGACGTTTCGGTATGATCGGCATGCGGCGGGTGCGCACGGTTCTTCTGACGGGCGTTGCGCCCCTGGCGTTTCTGGCGAGTGCGGCAGCGGCGCAAACCCCGTCCGACGCGAACATCGTCGCGGGCGCCGTCACCGTCACGCTCAACAGCACACCGGTCACCGCGTCGGGCAGCTTCACCACGGGCGGCGCGGCGGGCGCGCTCGCCCTCGAGATCACCGCGACGCCGACGCTTCTCAACTGGACGTCTGCGTTCAACCTCGCCGCAGGCAGCACCATCAGCTTCGCCAAGGCCTCGGGCGGGCCCGACTTCGTGCTCACCAACCGGCTGCTCGCCGGCGGCACCAACCTTGTGAACGGTACGATCACGGCGCAGGGCCGAGTGCAGTTCCTGACCGGCGGCTCGACGCTGAGCTTCGGCACGACCGGCGTGTTCAACGGCACGACGCTGCTCGCAACCACGCTCGGCGCGACGGATTCGAACATCACGGCCGGCGGCGCGCTGACGCTGACCGGGACCGACAGCGGCGCCTCGCTCTCGCTGCGCACCGGTACACTGAGCAATTCGACCAACAACCTGCCGGTGCTGAGCGCGATCACCAACAGCGGCGCGATCACCATCGACAGCACGACGATCACCAATTCCGGCGGCAGCGCGCCGGGCATCTCGGCGACGTCGACGACCGGCAACATCACGGTCACGAGCGGCACCGTGACGTCGACCTCGACGACGCTGCCGAACGCTTCGGTGGCGAGCGAGGGCATCCTCGCCCAGACCGGCGGCACCATCCAGATCACCAGCGGCACCGTGACGAACAGCGGGCCGACGGCGAGCGCGATCGCGGCGATCGGCGGCGCCGGCGTCCAGATCAACAGCACGTCGGCGACCACCTCCGGCGGCAATTCGACCGCGATCTTCGCCAAGTCGGCGAACGGCAACGTCTCGGTGACCAGCGGAACGCTGACGGTCTCGGGCACGGGCGGTAACGGCATCGGGGCGACCGCCGACAACGGCACGGTCACCATCGCCAGCACGACCATCAGCGTCGCCGGCAATGACGCCCAGGCCTTT
>JADCGM010000165.1 GCA_020249025.1 Alphaproteobacteria bacterium | reverse complement strand
GCTTGCGCCGCCGCGCGCCGCCGAGGCCATCGAGGCGGCGGCGTTGTGGGGCGGGCCCGTCGAGTCCGTCGAGGAGGCCGCGCCCGCGCCGGTGCTGATCGATGCGTTGTTCGGGATCGGGCTGGCGAAGCCGCTCGATCCGGCGCTCGTCGCGACCGTCGCGCGGCTCGGCGCGGCCGCGCGGCTGCGCATCGCCGTCGACCTGCCGAGCGGCGTTGCGACCGACAGCGGGGCGCTGCTGCCGGCGGCGCTCGCCTGCGACCTGACGGTGACCTTCGGCGCGTTGAAGCCAGCGCATCTGCTCCAGCCCGCGGCGGCGCTGTGCGGCCGGACGGTGGTGGCGGAGATCGGACTGGCACCCGCCGCGCCGACGCTGTTCGCAACCGCGGCACCTGCGCTCGCGGCGCCCGCTGCTGACGCCCACAAGTTCAGCCGGGGCCATGTCCTTGTCGTCGGCGGGCCGGTTCGCTCGACCGGCGCGGCGCGGCTGGCGGCACGGGCGGCGCAGCGGGCAGGCGCTGGCTATGTCACGCTCGCCTGTCCGCCGGGCGCGCTCGCGACCTATGCGGCACAGCTCGACGAGACGGTGCTGAAGCCGGCCGCGAGCCCCGACGAGCTGGCAGCGCTGGCAGGCGATCCCCGGGTCTCGGCGCTCGTGGTCGGGCCGGGGCTGGCGCGGCTGGATGCGCGCGACGCGGTCATGGCCGTGCTGACGTCCGGCAAGCCCGCCGTTCTCGATGCCGACGTCTTTACGGCGTTTGCAGGTGATCCCGATGGACTGGCGGCTGCGATCCGGGGACCTGCCGTGCTGACTCCGCACGAGGGTGAGTTCGCGCGGCTGCTCGGCAATCTGCCGGGCAGCCGGATCGACCGCGCCCGCGCGGCTGCGGCGCGCATCGGGGCGGTGGTGCTGCTCAAGGGGCCGGACACCGTCATTGCCGCCCCTGACGGCCGCGCTGCGATCAATGCGCACGCGACGCCATGGCTGGCGACCGCCGGGTCTGGCGATGTCCTTACGGGGATTATCGCTGCCCGGCTGGCGACGGGCGTGCCCCCGTTCGAGGCGGCGGCGCAAGGCGCCTGGCTTCACGGCGAGGCGGGTCTGCGCGCCGGGTCGGGGCTCGTCGCGTCGGATTTGATCGCGGCGCTGCCCGCTGTTGTGGCGGCACGGGCATGAGCGGGCGCGCCGAGATCGTCCGGCTCGCCGCGCGCGGCGATGGCGGCACCGCCGACGGACGGTTCGTGCCGATGGCGGCCCCCGGCGACATCCTTGAAGCCGATGGCAGCGTGACCCCCGGCCCGCACCGCGCGATCCCGCCTTGCCGCCATTTCCCTGAGTGCGGCGGTTGCCAGCTTCAGCATGTCGACGACGCCGCCTACCGCCAGTGGATCGGCCAGCGCATCCTCGACGCGCTGCGGCCTGTCGGGCTCGCGCCCGCCGAGCTGATGCCGGCGCATCTGTCGCCGCCCCGGAGCCGCCGCCGCGCGTCGCTGCGGGCCGCACGACGCGGCAAGCGCGCCGAGATCGGGTTCAATCAGGACAGCAGCCACCGCATCGTCGATATGGCCGACTGCCATATCCTCGCGCCGGAGCTGGTCGCGCTGGTCGCGCCGCTGCGCGCGCTTCTGGCTGAGGCGCTGGTGGACGGGCAGGGCGGCGGCGCGACGATGACCCTGACCGAGACCGGGGTCGACCTGCTCCTCTCCAACGTCGCGGCCGAGCGGCTGGAGCAGATCGAGCGGCTGACGGGCTTCGCCGAGGCGCAGGATCTGGCGCGGCTGGCGATCGAGGGGGCGGGCGGCGTCGACATCATCGCCGAACGGCGCGCACCGCTCGTGCGCTTCGGCGGCGTCGCGGTGCAGCCGCCGCCCGCGCCGTTTCTCCAGGCGACCGCCGATGGCGAGGCGGCGCTGCAAGCCGCGGTGGCGGCGGTCGTGGGCGAGAGCGAGCGCATCGGCGATCTGTTCTGCGGGCTGGGGACCTTCGCGCTGCCGTTGTCGGCGCAGGCGAAGGTGCAGGCGCTCGATGCCGCCGGGCCTGCGGTTGCAGCCTTGCTCGCCGCCGCACGCGGCGCGGGCCGGCCGGTGCTGTCGCAGCACCGCGACCTGTTCCGCCAGCCGCTGACGGGCGCTGAGCTGCAGCGGCTCGATGCGGTGGTCATCGACCCGCCACGCGCCGGGGCGGTCGAGCAGACCAAGGCGATCGCGGCTGCGGGCGTGCCGGTGGTGGCAGCGGTGTCCTGCAATCCCAACACCTTCGCGCGCGACGCTGCGATCCTTGGCGGGGCGGGCTACCGGCTCGGGCGGCTGTGGCCGGTCGGGCAGTTCCGCTGGTCGACGCATGTGGAACTGGTCGCAGAGTTCCGCCGCTGATCGCATTTCTTGTGCTTAAGCTTCTCGATTCGTCGCAATTTTCCTGAGCGCTCATTGTCGTGGCGGCGCATCGGCGTATCCTCGCGCCTGCCGGTTCGGGGTGGGCCGGAGCGTACCGGGCGGTTGCTCGGCGAGTTGCGGGGTGTCGCCATGTACATGGCTTCGGGTCTGACGTGCTGGGGATCGGTGCCCGCGATCCTGCTGTTCCTGCGCAATCCGGCTCATGCCGACGCGCGGATCATCTATATCGAGGACGAGATCGCGGCGCCGCCCGAGGCGGTGTTCGCGGCCTTCGACGCGCAGCTGTCGGGCGAGGGCGCGGTTCTGACGCGCGAAGCGGGGGCGCTGCTCACCGTCCAGCTCGACATGCCGGAGTCCCTCGAGAAGCTCGCCGGGTGCCGCACCGCGCTGACACTGACCTTCGAGCCGAAGGGCGCGTCGACGCGGCTGACACTGACGCACGCCGGCTTCGG
>JADCGM010000164.1 GCA_020249025.1 Alphaproteobacteria bacterium | reverse complement strand
GACACCGCGCCGAACTCGCCCATGGCGCGCGCGTTGCAGAGCAGCACGCCATAGAGAAGCCCCCAGCGGATGTTGGGGATCGTGACCCGCCAGAAGGTCTGCCAGCCGGACGCGCCCAAGGACAGCGCCGCTTCCTCGTCGTCGCGGCCCTGCTCCTGCATCAGCGGGATCAGCTCGCGGGCGACGAAGGGGAAGGTGACGAACATCGTCGCCAGAACGATGCCCGGCACCGCGAAGACGATCTCGATGTCGCGCTCGATGAGCCACGGCCCGAACCAGCCATGCGCGCCGTACAGCAGCACATAGACCAGCCCCGACACCACAGGCGACACCGAGAAGGGCAGGTCGATCAGCGTCACGAGGAACGCCTTGCCGCGGAAATCGAATTTGGCGATCGCCCAGGCTGCGGCCACGCCGAAGATCATGTTGGCCGGCACCGCGATGGCAGCGACAAGCAGGGTCAGCTTCATCGCCGAGATGGCGTCGGGCTCGCGGATCGCGTCCAGATAAGGGCCCCAGCCGTCGCGGAACGCCTCGGCGAACACCGCGCCGAGCGGCAGCAGCACGATCGCCGCCAGCCACGTCAGCGCTGCGCCGATGAGAAGGACGCGCGCCGGGCCCTTGACCGCGATCGCGCTCATCCGCCCCGCCTCCGGGCAAGGGCCTGCAGCAGATTGATGACGAGCAGCAGCGCGAAGCTGATGCAGAGCATCACCGTCGCGATTGCGGTGGCGCCGGCGTAGTCATATTCCTCGAGCTGGGTGACGATGAGCAGCGGCGCGATCTCCGAGACGAACGGCATGTTGCCGGCGATGAAGATCACCGAGCCATACTCCCCGACGCCGCGCGCGAAGGCGAGCGCGAAGCCGGTGAGCAGCGCCGGGGTGACAGCCGGCAGCACCACGCGGCGGAAGGTCTGAAGCTTCGTTGCGCCGAGGCTTTCGGCCGCCTCCTCGATGTCGCTGCCGAGATCGGCGAGCACCGGCTCGACGGTGCGCACCACGAACGGCAGCCCGACGAAGATCAGCGCGATGACGACGCCGGCCGGATTGAACGCCAGCTCGATCCCGACGGGTTCGAGCAGCGCCCCGACCGGGCCGTTCGGCGCATAGAGCGCGGTGAGCGCGATGCCCGCGACCGCGGTCGGCAACGCGAAGGGCAGATCGACGAGCGCCGAGACCAGCCGCTTGCCCGGAAAGTCGGTGCGCACCAGCACCCAGGCCACCAGCAGCCCGGCGAACAGGTTGATGACGCCCGCCGCCAGCGCCGCGCCGAAGCTCAGCCGGTAAGCGGCGAGCGCGCGCTCCGACAGCGCGGTGGCGACGAACTGGTCCCAGCCCATGCCGAGCGTGCGCAGGAACACCGCCGACAGCGGCAGCAGGATGATGATCGTCAGCCAGGCGACGCTGAACCCGAGCGTCAGGCCGAAGCCGGGGAGCACGCTGCGGCGGCTCCGCCGGCTCGGGTGCGCCGCAGGCGGCGTCAGGATCGCGGCGCTCGCCATGCCGCTCAGCGCTTCGCCGCCGAGAAGATGCGGTCGAATTCGCCGCCGTTGGCGAAGTGAACGGCCTGCGCCTTCGACCAGCCGCCGAAATCGGCGATGGTCAGCATGCGGATCGCCGGGAAGCGCACCGGCGATCGGGCGAGCGCCTGCGCCGAGACCGGCCGATAGCCGTGACGCGCGACGAGCGCCTGCGCTGCCGGGCTATAAAGCCCGCGCAGATAGGCCTCGGCGACCTTCGTCGTCCCCTTCTTCTTCGCCACCGCATCGACGACCGCGACCGGCGGCTCGGCGCGGATCGAGATCGATGGCGCGACGACCTCGAACTGGCCGCGCCCGAACGCCTTCTGGGCGAGGAAGCCCTCATTCTCCCAGGTGATCAGCACATCGCCCTGGCGGCGCTGGACGAAGGTCGTCGTTGCGCCGCGCGCGCCCGAATCGAGGATCGGCACATTGCGGTAGAGCTTCGTCACGAAGTCGCGCGCCTTGTCGTCGCTGCCGAGCGTCTGCCGTGCCCAGCCCCAGGCCGCGAGATAGTTCCAGCGCGCGCCGCCCGAGGTCTTGGGGTTGGGCGTGATCACCTTCACGTCGGAGCGGATCAGGTCGCCCCAGTCGCGGATGCGCTTCGGGTTGCCCTTACGGACGAGGAACACGATCGTTGAATAATAGGGCGTCGAATTGTTCGGCAGCCGCGTCTGCCAGTCGGCCGGGAGCAGCTTCGCCCGCGCCGCAATCTCGTCGATGTCATAGGCGAGGCCGAGGGTGACGACGTCTGCCTCCAGCCCGTCGATGACCGCACGCGCCTGCTTGCCCGAGCCGCCGTGGCTCTGGCGCACCCGCACCGTCTGCCCGGTGCGCGCCTTCCACTCGCGCGCAAACAGCGCGTCATAGTCGCGGTACATCTCGCGCGTCGGGTCGTAGCTGACGTTGAGCAGCTCCACGGGACGAGCCGCCTGCGCCGGACCGGTGAGGGCCACGGCGGCAAGGCCGGCAAGTAGCACGCGTCTGTTCACAAGCGCTCCCTGAAAACCCCAGCCTGCCGCTTTGGTAAGTCCAACTGCGTCGCCCCCACAACGAAGAAAGATCGCCTGTGGGTGAAAGTCCCGCTTTGCCGCAGGCGCGGCGCGGTGACGCAGCACGGCCGCCACGGCTTGCTGTTCTAGGGACGGAACTATAGGCGGCGATCATTGGGCAGACTGAGGCTGGCCGCATGCGTTTTTCCCCGATTCCCGCCATCGCCGCAGCTCTCGTCGCCGCCCCGGCGCTGGCGACGCCGACCCTGTCGAACCACTTCGCGACCGATGCGGCCTTCACCTCCTATCTGGCCGGCAAGGGCGTACTGCTGCCCGCCAACGAGACCTTCGTCGCGCAGGCGCGAAGCGGCAACAACGCCACCAACGGCGACTATGAGGCCGGGCTCCACATCCCGCCGAACTTCACCAACGCCGGGCCGGTCGGGCTCGCCGGGCAGATGTCGTGGGGCGTCGGCAACGTCGTCAATCCGACCCGCGCGTTCACGCTCAACCGCACCGGCAACACCATCACCTTCACGATCGGCAGCTACAGCGGCAGCTGGACCGACGCCGGCGTCGGCGCGGTCAACGCGCTCGGCTTCCGCGCCCGGTCGCAGTCGGCGGGCAACGGCACCTATCTGACCAACATGCGCCTCAACGGCGTGCTGATGCCGCAACTGTCGCTCAGCGCCTTCGACGGCGGAGTCGATCTCGTCGTGCTGAGCGGCCTGCGCAACGATTTCACCATCACCGGCGAGGCGCAGCTGGCCTGGACGGGCTCGTCGATCCCGACCGGCTCCCGCCTCGGCTTCCAGATCAAGGGGCTGACCGGCTTTACCGAGCCGGTCTCCGAGCCCGCCGCCCTCGGCCTGCTCGGCCTCGGTCTCGCCGGCCTCGCGCTGCGGCGGCGGCGCGCCTAGCGCGCGCGCACCGTCAGCGCATCGCCGCCGGCGTCGCCGAGCACCGAGCCGCCGTCGCAGTCGATGATCGCGCCCGTCACATAGCCCGCCGCCGGGCTGGCGAGGAACAGCACCATGTCGGCGATGTCGCGCTTGGTGCCATAGCCGCGCAGCGCAATCCGGCCCTTGATCGTCTTTTCCATCTCCGGCGTCGGCGCGAGCCGGGCCATGCCCTCCGTATCGCCGATCGGCCCCGGCGACACCGCATTCACCCGGACCCCTGCCGGTCCCCACTCCATCGCGAGGCACTTGGTCATCATGTTGATCCCCGCCTTCGCCGCACAGGCGTGCGCCTGGAACATCTGCGGCCGCTCGCCCTGCGGGGCGGTGATCGAGAT
The DNA here is from genome assembly GCA_020249025.1 of Alphaproteobacteria bacterium. Lineage (GTDB taxonomy): Bacteria > Pseudomonadota > Alphaproteobacteria > Sphingomonadales > Sphingomonadaceae > JADCGM01. The sequence continues at coordinate 1,118 of JADCGM010000164.1, read as the reverse complement.
CAGCGACGCGCCGGGCTTCGCCAGATGCGCGAAGCTGGCGCGCAGCACGTTGAAGGTGCCGAGCAGATCGATGTCGATGACGGTCTTGAAGGCGTTGGCCGACATGCCGACCACGGGGGCGAGGAAATTGCCCGCCGCGCCCGACACGACGACGTCGATGGGTCCGAAGCGCTCGACGGTCGCCGCCAGCGCCGCATCGACCGCCGCATAGTCGCGCACGTCGCAGGCCGTCCCCCAGGCGGTGCCGCCTGCGTCCGTGATCGAGGCGACCGCGGCTGCGACCTTGTCGGCCGAGCGGCTGATGATCGCGACCTTGGCGCCCGCCTCGGCGAGCCGCTGCGCGACACCGAGATTGATCCCGCTCGATCCTCCGGCGACGAACGCCGTCTTGCCGGTCAGCAGGCCGTCGCGAAACACCTCGGTCATCGTCATTCCTCCCTCATGTGCGGCTGTTATGCCCTTGGGCGGCCAACGGCGGCGATTGCGCTTTTCGAGAGCGTGGACATGGCCGTTCCGCACCGGCAAGGATGGCGGAAAAGGAGCAACCCATGGACGCGTCCGTCATTCTCACCGTCGTCGGCAGCGACCGGCCCGGTCTCACCAGCGCGCTCGCCGAGGCGGTGCTGTCGGTCGGCGGCAACTGGATGGAGAGCCATCTGTCGCGGCTCGGCGGCAAATATGTCGGCTCGGTTCTCGTCGGCCTGCCGGCGGGCAAGGTCGAGGCGCTCGCCGAGGCGTGCCGCGCCGTCGACCGCGTCGGCCTCACCGTCACGATCATCGAGGCGGGCGACGAGGTGCCGGCCGCGACCCCGCTGTCGCTCGAACTTGTCGGCCAGGATCGCCCCGGCATTGTCCGCGAGATCGCTGCCGCCATGGCCTCGCTCGGGGTCAACATCGCGCAGATGGAAACGGGCGTCGTCAGCGAATCCTGGTCGGGCGCGCCGCTGTTCGAGGCGCATCTCGAACTCGAACTACCCGCCGGCGCAACCGCCGATGCGGTTCGCGAGGCGCTGGAGGCGATCTCGGGCGAGATCATGGTCGACTTCAACCTCATCCGTCCGCTCCCGGCCCGATGAGTTACCATCTCGACGCGGTCCGCCGGGAGTTTTCGGCGCTGT
>JADCGM010000163.1 GCA_020249025.1 Alphaproteobacteria bacterium | reverse complement strand
GTCAGCCGCGAGGGCGTGCAGCGCGACCTGCTGCCGCTGATCGAGGGCACGACGGTCGCGACGAAGTACGGGCCGGTGAAGACTGACCATGTGCTGTTCATCGCGAGCGGCGCGTTCCATGTGGCGAAGCCCTCCGACCTGCTGCCTGAGCTGCAGGGGCGGCTCCCGATCCGCGTCGAGCTGAAGGGCCTCGACCGCGACGACTTCCGCCGCATCCTCACCGACACCGAGGCGTCGCTCATCCGCCAGTACAAGGCGCTGATCGGCACGGAAGGCGTCAGCCTCGACTTCACCGACGACGGCATCGACGCCATCGCCCAGACCGCCGCAGACGTGAACGACCGCATCGAGAACATCGGCGCACGGCGGCTGCAGACGGTGATGGAGAAGCTGCTGGAGGACGTCAGCTTCGAAGCAGCCGACCGGGCCGGTGAGACGGTCACCGTCGACGCGGCCTACGTCCGGCGGCAGCTCGACGAGATCGTGAAGGACCACGATCTGTCGAAGTTCATTCTGTAGGGTGGTGGCAGGCTGGGGGGCGTTGCTAGCGGCCCCGGCCTTCACTCCACCCTCACCCGCCCCATCAAGGGGCGGGTGAGGGTGGGGTGAGGCGTCCGCCGCCGCGCCATCTCCGGCACCTCTCTCCCCCGTTGCGCCTGCCGCCGCCCTCTGCCAGCCTTGGTGTATGGGGGCCCTTTCCCACATCGAGGATATGGCGCGCGCCGGGGCGATTGCGCTGCTGCTGCTGTGGCTCGTCGTCCTGCTGCGGCGGCATCGCGACCAGCGCGGGGCGCTGGGGGTGGCGGCGTTCGTCGTCACCGTCATCTGCCATCTGCTGGCGATCGTGCCGGGGCTCGAGGTCGGGAACGTCGCGGTCGACGTCGTCGTCGAGATCGGATCGGGGATCGCCGCCCCGGTGTTCTGGCTGATGGCGCGGCTGTGGTTCGACGACGGCGAGCGGCCGTTGACGCGGGCGTTGACCCTTGTCGCGCTCGGCGCGATTCCGCCGGCGATCTTCGCCTTCCAGCGCGTCGGGCTGGTCGAGGTGCCGGTGGCGCTGCTGGGCCCCGTCTGGCGGCTCGAGACCTTCCTGTTTGCAGGCGCGGGGCTTTGGATCGCGTGGCGCGGGCGCGACGACGATCTCGTCGAGGGGCGGCGGCGGCTGCGCGTCGCGATGATCTGGTCGGTCGGGCTCTATGTGCTGCTCGTCAACGGCGTCGAGATCGCGATCTTCCAGTTCGGCGCGCCCTATGGGCTGCGTTCGCTGCTTGTGGTGGGGATCGCCGCGCTGACCTTCGCGCTGGTGGCGGCGACGCTCGGGGTGCGCGACGCCGACCTGTTCGGCGCACCGCAGCGGCGCGCGCCGGAGCGGGTGCGCGCCGAGGATGCCGAATCGGATGCGCTCGCCGCCCGGCTCGATGGGCTGATGGCCGCCGACAAGCCCTGGCGCGACGAAACGCTGACGGTGGCGGCGCTCGCCGCCCGGCTGGGCGTGCCCGAATACCGGCTGCGGCGCCTCATCAACGGGCATCTGGGGCACCGCAACTTCGCCGCCTATCTGAACGGCTTCCGGCTGGACGAGGTCGAGGCGGCGCTGGCCGATCCGGCGCAGCGCGAGGTGCCGATCCTGACGATCGCGCTCGACGCCGGCTTCGGCAGCCTCGCGCCCTTCAACCGCGCCTTCCGCGACCGCCACGGCGAAACGCCGAGCGAATATCGGCAGAAGCGCCTGATCGATTCCGGAAACGCCTAGGCGAAATCGAAACCGGGCAAGCGGGTCCGGCCGCGATCGGGGCAGGGGACGGGCATCGTCATCGCATCGGAGTGCCCGACATGCCGCCTGCCACCGATCTCGTTTCCGTCGTTCGCGACGTCACCCTCAACGCCTTCCTGTTCGACGCCGCCCGCTATGGCATCGCCGCCGTGCTGATGGCGGCCATCGTCTGGGCGCTGGGCTTCACCGCCTGGCGGTCGCGGCGGATCCAGTCGCGCAAGGCGCGCGCCGCCGACTATCGCCGCGAGATCCTGTCCTCGATCCAGTCGGTCGCGGTCTACACGGCGGTCACCGTGCTGACGGTCTGGATGTTCCGCAACGGCTGGATGGCGCGCTGGGAGGGCGAGGTGACGGCGCTCGGCTTCTTCGGCATGCTCGCCGCCATCCTTGTCGCGCACGACGCCTATTTCTACTGGACGCACCGCGCGATGCATCATCCGCGGCTGTTCAAGACCTTCCACCGCCACCACCACAAGAGCACGACGCCGACCCCGTTCGCGGCCTATGCCTTCGCGGTGCCGGAGGCGCTCGTCATGACCCTGTTCATGCCGCTGTGGCTCGCCCTCGTGCCGACGCCCGAGCCGGTGATCTTCGTCTTCCTCGCCGTGATGATCGTGCGCAACGTCATGGGCCATGCCGGGCTCGAGCTGCATCCGCGCGGCTGGGCGTCGCATCCGGTGCTGAAGTGGATCAGCACGACGACCCACCACGACATGCACCATTGCGGCCGCTTCGACCGTAACTTCGGCTTCTACTTCACCTTCTGGGACAAGCTGATGGGCACCGAGCACCCGGATTACGTCCAGCGCTTCAACGAGGTGACGACGCCCGGTCCCAAGGGCGACGTGCCGGCGCTGAGCCCGGCGCCGGTGATGGCAGGGTTCGCGGCGCTGGTGCTTGGCGCGGCGGCCGTCGGCTGGACCGTCTAGCTACTCCTCGTCGAGCAGCGGCAGCAGGGTCGGCTGCGATGCGGGCGGGGTGAGACCGAGGTGCTTCCACCCCGGCCCGTTGAGCAGCCGGCCCCGCGCCGTGCGGGCGATGAGGCCCTGCTGGATAAGGAAGGGCTCCAGCACCTCCTCGATGGTGTCGCGCGCCTCCGACAGGCCGGCGGCGAGCGTCTCCACTCCGACCGGGCCGCCCTTGTAGACGTCGGCGATCATCGTCAGGTAGCGGCGGTCCTGATTGTCGAGGCCGAGCTTGTCGACCTCCAGCCGGTTGAGCGCGGCGTCGGCCGCCCGGGCGTCGACCGGGCTGGTCCCCGCCACCACCGCGAAGTCGCGCACACGGCGCAGCAGCCGCCCGGCGATGCGCGGTGTGCCGCGGGCGCGCGCGGCGATCTCGTGCGCGCCGTCGTCAGTGAGGCGCAGGTCGAGCAGCCGCGCGGCGCGGCGCACGACCTGTTCGAGTTCGGCGACCGAATAGAATTGCAGCCGCACCGGAATGCCGAAGCGATCGCGCAGCGGCG
>JADCGM010000162.1 GCA_020249025.1 Alphaproteobacteria bacterium | reverse complement strand
TCGGTTTATGGCGTCGCGACGCTGCAGGCGGTGACGCTGGCGGTGGTGCTCGTCCTCATCGCTCCGGTGGTCGCGGGCTGGGCCAACGAGCCGCGCGCCGCCGAACCGGTGCGGATGCTGGCGCTCTATGCGCTCGCCATCGCCGCCCACACCACATTGGGCGGCCACATGATGCGGCGGATGCAGTACGGCCGCTTCTCGGCGACGTTGCTCATCCAGAACGTCGTCAACGCGGGCACCACGATCGGCCTGGCGCTCGCAGGCTTCTCCTACATGAGCCTCGTGTGGGGCGCGATCGCGGGAGGGTCCGCGTCGTCGCTGGCGGCGCTGTGGTTGCAGCGCCGCGATCTGGCGGTGCGGCCGACGCTCGCACGCTGGCGCGACATCTGGCGGTTCGGTTGGCATGTGCTCGTCGCCAACCTCATCCTCAACATCTGCGCCAAGCTGCCCGACATCCTGCTGTCGCGGCTGGCGGGCGTGACCGCGACCGGGCTCTACAACCGCGCCTCCGGGCTCGTCGACGTGTTCAGCAACACCGTGATCGGCAGCTTCACCCGGGTGATGAGTTCGCTGTTCGCCCAGCACCGGCGGGAGACCGGCGGCTTCCGCTACGCCTATCTGCGCATGGCGCGGATCTCGACCGGACTGTTGTGGCCGGCCTATGCCGGTCTGGCAGTGCTGGCGTCTCCGGTGATCGGGCTGGTCTACGGAGAAACGTGGGCGGCGGCCGCGCCGGTGCTGTCGCTGCTCTGCATCGCGGCGATCATCAACACCAGCCTGCTCGGTCGCGGCGAGATCCTCATCACCGGCGGCGACGTCAGCAAACTCCCGCGCATCGAAAGCCTGCGCGGGATCGCCGGAGTGGCGATGTTCGCAGCCGCCGCGGGGCAGTTCGGCATGGTCGCGGCGGCGGCGACCCGCATCGTCGACGCGGTGATCGCCGTCGCGCTCTACCTGCCGCACGTATACCGCAATGCCAATGTCCGAGCGTCCGAGGCACCGGGTCTCTATGCGCCAAGCCTGTTCGTGACACTTGCCGCCGCCGCCCCGCCGGTCGCGATCATGGCGTGGCACGGCTGGCCGGTGCTGCTGCCGCCGCTCTGGCTGCTGGCGGCGATCGTCGCGGGCGGCATTACCTGGCTGGCGGCGGTCACCCTTGCACATGGCGAGCTGCGTCACGAAATGGGCCGGGTGATCGACCGGGTGCGCCAGCGGCTCAACAGCGCCGTTGACGAGACGCCCGGGGGGGCGTAATCGCCCTTGCAAGCGGCTCCCGTCCGGCGAGCCCTCCGAATTTTCCCCGACCGTCGATTCGAACGATCATCCGTCTCCGGTCGAGACAGTTTCCAGTCCCAGGACCCACTCATGCATCTGCACGACCTCAAGCGCAAAACGCCCGCCGAACTGGTGGCGATGGCGGAGGAACTCGGCGTCGAGAACGCCTCCACCTTGCGCAAGCAGGACATTCTGTTCGCCATCCTCAAGGCGACCGCCGACACCGGCGAGGAGATCATCGGCATGGGCACCATCGAGGTGCTCTCCGACGGCTTCGGCTTCCTGCGCTCGCCCGAAGCCAATTATCTGGCCGGGCCCGACGACATCTACGTCAGCCCCAATCAGGTGCGCCGCTTCGGCCTGCGCACCGGCGACACCGTCGAGGGCGAAATTCGCGCGCCGAAGGACGGCGAGCGCTATTTCGCGCTGACCAAGGTCAACACCATCAACTTCGACGACCCCGACGTCGTTCGCCACCGCGTCAACTTCGACAATCTGACGCCGCTCTATCCGGACGAGAAACTGAAGCTCGACACCTATGACCCGACAGTCAAGGACAAGTCGGCGCGGGTCATCGACATCGTCTCGCCGCAGGGCAAGGGCCAGCGCGCGCTGATCGTCGCGCCGCCGCGCGTCGGCAAGACCGTGCTGCTCCAGAACATCGCCAAGGCGATCACCGAGAACCACCCCGAGGTGTTCCTCATCGTGCTGCTCATCGACGAGCGGCCCGAGGAAGTCACCGACATGCAGCGCTCGGTGCGCGGCGAGGTGGTGAGCTCGACCTTCGACGAGCCGGCGACCCGCCACGTCCAGGTCGCCGAGATGGTGATCGAGAAGGCCAAGCGCCTCGTCGAGCACAAGAAGGACGTCGTGATCCTGCTCGATTCGATCACGCGTCTCGGCCGCGCCTACAACACCGTCGTGCCGTCGTCGGGCAAGGTCCTGACCGGCGGCGTCGACGCCAACGCGCTGCAGCGGCCGAAGCGCTTCTTCGGCGCGGCGCGCAACATCGAGGAGGGCGGCTCGCTGTCGATCATCGCGACCGCGCTCATCGACACCGGCAGCCGCATGGACGAGGTGATCTTCGAAGAGTTCAAGGGCACCGGCAACTCCGAGATCGTCCTCGACCGCAAGGTCGCCGACAAGCGGATCTTCCCGGCGATCGACGTCGGCAAGTCCGGCACCCGCAAGGAAGAGCTGCTCGTCGACAAGACGACGCTGTCGAAGATGTGGGTCCTGCGCCGCATCCTCATGCAGATGGGCACGATCGACGCGATGGAGTTCCTTCTCGACAAGATGAAGGATTCCAAGTCGAACGCCGACTTCTTCGACGCCATGAACCACTAGCGGCGGCCGCGGGCAGTGGAGCGAACGCCATCGGCGTTCGCCTGCTGGATGCGGACTCGCCGCAGTGCGGCCGGCGGGCCGGCGGCCCCACCGCCGGTCCCGACCGACGGCGCGGGCTTTGCCCGCGCCCCCCTCGACCGTCCTGCTACGCCGCCTTCGCCGGCAGCATCGCCGCGATTTCGTCGAGGATCGCCAGCCGCTGCTTCTTCAGCGTCTCCAGCCGTTCATCGGATGACGCCTGCAGCCCCGCCTCGATGCGGAAAATCTCCTGCGCCAGCTCGTGGTAGCGCTCGGCGAGCGTGCGGAAGTGGGCGTTGCCGGTCTTGAGCTCGGCGAGGGCCGCCTGGGCATCGGGAAACTCGGCGTGAAGGCTGTGACCATGATCGGACATCGGGACTCTCCCCCATTGGATGCCCCGATCCTATCCCCCCGGCCCCGCGCGTCCTTGCGCTCGATCAACCCGGCCCGAGTTCGCCGAACAGCGCCGACGCCGCGCCCGATGGGCGCACCGTTTCGATGTTGAGCTGGCCCTTCAGACCCGCGGCGCGGTGGATCGCGATCGCCTGCCATTCGGGCGACAGCGACATCGCCGTCATCGCGGCGCGGTTCGGATACATGGCGATGGCGACTTCGTCCCAGAGTTCCTCGGCGCGGCCGAGCGAGAGATGCGTGACGTCGGCAGCGAACAGCCCCTTGCCGCCGAACTTGGGTAACAGCTCGAACACCGCGCGGCCGTAGATCATATAGGCCTCGCGCCCGGTCAGGTCGCTGTCGCGGCCATCGGGATACTCGGCTTTCTCGCGGAACTTCAGCAAGTTGACCATGTAGATCGGGCCTTCCGGCCCCGGCTCCATCATCGCCTTCAGCTGCTCCGGATCGACCGGATAGAGATCGTTGTGAACCTGCATCGGCATCTCCCCCCGCGATCACCCTATCCCGCCCCGTCCGCACCGCCAGCCAGCCGAAAGGACAGGATGGCTTTCCTTGCCGGCCCGCTTCGCCCTAGAAGCCCCTGAACCGTCACGAACGTGCCGCGTTAGGGGGGCCATGCTCGATATCTGGAACGCCATCGTCACCGACTTCTCGAATCTCGGCTCGCCGTCGGCGATGTCGGCGTTCCTTCAGGTGCTGATGATCGACGTCATGCTCGCCGGCGACAACGCCATCGTCGTCGGCGCGCTCGCCGCGGGGCTTCCCGTCGAGCAGCGCCGCAAAGTCATCCTCATCGGCATCGTCGCTGCGCTGGTGCTGCGCATCATGTTCGCGCTCGTCGTCACCCAGCTCCTGCAGATCGTCGGGCTGATCCTCGCGGGCGGCCTGCTGCTGCTGTGGGTGGCGTGGAAGATGTACCGCGAGCTGCATCCGGCGGGCGGCGCGGGCGGGTCGCCCGAGATCGAGGGTGACGAGCATTCGGGCGTCGCGCCCGCCAAAAGCTTCGCCGCCGCCGCCTGGGC
>JADCGM010000161.1 GCA_020249025.1 Alphaproteobacteria bacterium | reverse complement strand
GGGCAGGTCGAGCTCGGCGAGGACGCGCGCCTCGACGTCGAATGGGTCGGTCCCGGCGGGCGCGCCGAACATCTCGAGGTCGACGATGGCCGGAGCCAGATAGGCGGGCGTGACGCTCACGACCCGCTCGTCGGCGCGGACCGCGATCAGCGATTCGATCAGCGCATCGGGCAGCGGCTCGCCGGTGCGCCAGTGGCGCATGTGCCGCCTCAGCAGGTCCGGATCGAAGAACCAGCGCTCGTTGAGCTGCGAGGGCAGTTCGATCGCGTCCCAGGCGACCGCGATGCTGCCGAGCGAGGGATAGGGCGCGCGGCTGAGCTGCATGTGCAGCGCATGGCCGAACTCGTGGAACAGGACGTTGGCGATCTCCCATGGCATCCGCGGCGGCGTGCCGTCGGTGGGCCGCTCGACATTGGCGCAGAGCAGCGAGATCGGAAGCACCGGGCCCTGCCAGCGCTCGGCCTGCCGCACCTCCTGCATCCACGCGCTCGGCATCTTGCCGGGCCGCGCGAGGAGGTCGAGCATCAGCACGCCGACGGGCGCGCCGGCGCGGCTCACCTCCCAGGCCTGCACGTCGGGGTGGATGACGGGCACGTCGTCGACCCGGCGGAAGCCGAGGCCATGAAGTCGCGACGCTGCCTCAAACATCGCGGCGACGACGGCGTCGGCGGTAAGATAGTCGCGCAGCCGGGTTCCGTCGAACGCGAAGCGCCGCTCGCGGCGGCGCTCGGCATAGAACAGGAAGTCATGCGCCTCGACCGGGCCGCCGAGGCCGTCGGCGTCGGCGAGCGCCTGCAGCTCCTCGAGCAGCCGAAGCGCGTCCCGCCGCGCCGGGCCCCAGATGGCGCGGAGCTGGTCAAGCGCGCGCGCCGGCGTCCGCGCCATCTGCGGCGCGGTGGCGAGGTGAGCGTAACTCGGATAGCCGAGGAGCGCCGCCTTCTCGGCGCGCAGCGCGACGAGTTCGCGAACGAGCGCGCGGTTGTCGTGCGCGCCGCCCCCGGCGTTGCGTCCGACCCACATGTCGCGCGCGCGCCGGCGCAGGTCGCGGTTCCGCGCGTGCTGAAGGATGAGCCAGACGCCCGGCCGCGCGTTGGCGAAGGCGAAGGCCCCGGCGCGGCCGTTGTCGGCGGCGAGGCGGCGCGCGGCGTCGATCGCGCCCTCGGGCAGCCCGTCGAGCTCGGCGGCGCCTGTCACCCACAGCAGCTGCTGCGCCTCGCCCAGCTCGTTCTCGCGGAAGCGGGCCTGGCCGCCGGCAATGTCGCGGTTGACCGCGGTCAGCCGCGCCCGCCGTTCGGGCGGCAGTCCCGCGCCCCGGCGGCTCATGTCATCGAAGACGACCTCCGTCAGCCGCGCCTGATGCCGCTCCAGCGCCCCGGCGTCCGCCCGCACCGCGGCGATCCGCGCGAACAGCGCGTCGTCGAAGGCGATCTCGTCGTCGAGCTCCGCGATGGCTTGCACCAGCCGCCGCCCGGTCTCGGGAACGTCGCCGAGCGACGCGGTCGACATCAGCACGCCGAGGATGAGGCGGGCGGTGCGCAGCGGCGCGCCCGCCGCCTCCAGCACCTCGACGCTGTTGGCGAAGGTCGGCGGCGCGGGATCGGCGACGATGGCGGCGACCGCGGCGCGCTTGGCGGCGATCGCGGCGTGAACCGCGGCCTCGATGTTGGCTGCGCCGATCCGGTCGAGCGGCGGCACGCCGCCATAGGGTCCGGGCCAGGGGCCCAGCACGGGATCGGGTTCGGTCATGCCCCCACTCCGTCGAGAAAGGCGCGCAGTGGCGGCGCGACGAGATCGGCGCGCAGGCCCGCCTCATGGCCGACGCCCGGAAGCTCGACGACGGTCCAGCCGAGCCCCTCCAGCCGGGGACGCATCCGCCGGATCGTCGAGGCGATGGGGACGCTCTCGCCGGCCTCGACGAGATCGCCGTCGCCGCCGAAATAGACAAAGCGCGGCAGGGTCAGCGCCTCGACGGTCGCGCTCTCGTCCCAGCCGTCGACGAAGCTCGCGTAGAATTCGTCCCACTGGCGGTACTGGCCGGGGGTCTTCAGCACGCGCAACGAGCCCGGCTCGACATTGTCGATGCGCGCGCGGACCGCCGCCCAGATCGGGCGGTAGGGCGCGTCGAGCGGCGGCCAGCCGCCGATGGCGAGCGCGGTCAGCCGTCCGGTGCGCGCCGCCAGCTGAAGACCGGCGGCGGCGCTCCAGCTGTAGCCATGGTAGGCGAAGCGATCGAAGCCGGCATGGCCCGCGACCGACAGCAGATCCGCGGCGACGCGTTCGGCGGTGAGCCGGTCCGGCATGATGTCACGGCTGCGGCCGTTGGCGGGATAATCCATGACGAGCACGGCATGGTCGGCGGTAAAGGCGGCCAGAAAGGCGGCGCGCGCCGCGTCCGCCTCGGCCCCCAGCATCTCCGCCTGCGACGCGAACCAGGGCAGGCCGGTCAGTAGCGGACGCCCAGTCCCGTGCACCTCGTAATAGACGCCCGAGGCGGGATCATGCGGCATCGCGGGTCTCCCTGGCCTGGTTCCGCGCGATCCAGTCGTCGACGATCATGTCGAGAACCGGCAGCGTCGCCGCGCCGCCTCCGATGAGCGCGGCATGGAAGTCGCGCACCGAGAAGCGCGGCCCGAGCGCCGCCTCGGCCCGGGCGCGCAGCTCGCGCATCTTGAGATTGCCGATCTGATAGGCGAGCGCCTGCGCGGGCATCGCGATGTAGCGGTCGATCTCCTGCGCGGCGGTGTCGGCGGGAATCGCCACGCGGTCGGTGAAGTAGGCGAGCGCCTTAGCGCGCGGCCAGCGCAGCCAGTGCAGCCCGGTATCGACGACGAGGCGCACCGCGCGCCACATCTCCATCTGCAGCCGCCCGAAATGCTGGTCGGGGCTGTCGTAGAGCCCCATCTCGATGCCGAGCGTCTCGCAATAGAGGGCCCAGCCCTCGATCGCGACGGTGTATCTGACGGCGCTGTGGCGGCGAAAATCGGGAAGCCCCGCCGCCTCCTGAAGCATGGCGATGTGCATGAGGTGGCCCGGCCAGGCCTCGTGCAGCGCGATCGGCAGGTGCATGTAGGACGGACAGCG
>JADCGM010000160.1 GCA_020249025.1 Alphaproteobacteria bacterium | reverse complement strand
TCGAGAACGAAGGCCTTCTTGCCGCTGAGCTTGAAGCCGTTACCCGAGGGGGTGGCGGTGGTCTCGACGTGGGTCGGGCTGTGGCGCGCCCGCTCGTCGGCGGCGAGCGCCACGACAAGGTCGCCCGATGCGATCTGCGGCAGCAGCGCCGCCTTCTGCTCAGGGCTGCCCGCCGCGTTGATCGCGCTGGCGCCGAGCACCGCGGTCGAGAAGAAGGGCGTCGGGGACAGGTTCTTGCCGATGGCCTCCTGAATGACGCCGGCCGCGACATGGCCGAGGCCGACGCCGCCATGCTCCTCGGGGACGAGAACGCCGGCGAAGCCCATCTCCGCCATCGCCTTCCACAACTCGCGGCTGAAGCCGACGGGATCGTTGGCGTCGCGCAGACGGCGCAGCTCGGAAACGGGCGCCTTCTCGGCGAAGAAGCCGTCGGCCGAGTCGCGGATCATCGCCTGTTCTTCGGTCAGGACGAGTGGCATGGTTCGATCTTCCCCGATGTTCTTTTCCCGTCATCTCCGCGAAGGCGGGGCCCCATTCATGCCGAACGTCAGAGGCAATGGGTCCCCGCCTTCGCGGGGATGACGGCTTGTGTTGGCGATGACGGCCCTTACGCCCCCGGGAGTTCGAGGACGCGTTTGGCGATGATGTTGAGCTGGACCTCGCTGGTGCCGCCCTCGATCGAGTTGGCGCGGCTGCGCAGCCAGGTGCGGGCCTGCTGGCCGTTCTTGCTGGCCGCCCCCTCCCACTCGAGCCCGTCCGAGCCGCGGACCGACATGAACAGCTCCTGCCGGCGCTTGTTGAGCTCGGTGCCGTAATATTTCAGCATCGAGGACAGCGCGCCGACGCCCTGCCCGGCCTTCGCCTCGTCCTTCGTGCGCTCCATCGTCAGCAGGAAGGCGAGGCCATCGATGTCGGCCTTGACGAGATCGCCGCGCAGCAGCGGATCGGCAACGCGGCCGTCGCCGTCGGAGCCGATGAGCCGGCCGGCGAGCTGGCCGAGCTGCGGACCGCCGCCGCCCATGTCCATGCCGCCGATCATCTCGCGCTCGTGCGTCAGCAGGTATTTCGCGATGTCCCAGCCGCGGTTCAGTTCGCCGACGAGGTTCTTCTTCAGCACCTTCACATTGTCGAAGAAGGTCTCGCAGAAGGGCGAGTAGCCCGAAATCAGCTTGATCGGCTTCGTGGACACGCCCGGCGTCGTCATGTCAAACAGCACGAACGAGATGCCGTTGTGCTTCGTCGCCGAAAAGTCGGTACGGACAAGGCAGAAGATCCAGTCGGACTTGTCGGCGTAGCTGGTCCACACCTTCTGGCCGTTGACGATCCAGTGGTCGCCATGATCGTCGGCGCGGGTCTTGAGGCCGGCGAGGTCTGACCCCGCCCCCGGTTCCGAATAGCCCTGGCACCAGCGGATCTCGCCGCGCGCGATCGGCGGCAGATGCTCGAGCTTCTGCTCGTGGGTGCCGTACTTCAGCAGCGCCGGCCCGAGCATCCAGATGCCGAAGCTCTGCACCGGCGGGCGCGCCTTGATGCGACGCATCTCCTCGGCAAGGATCTTGGCCTCCTCCTTCGAGAGGCCGCCGCCGCCATAGTCCTTGGGCCAGGTCGGCACGGTCCAGCCCTTCGACGCCATCGCATCGAGCCACGCCTTTTGCGGCGCGGTCCATTTGTAGCCGCGGCCGCCCCACGGAATCTCGTCCTCGGAGGTGAAGGGCTGCCGCATCTCGGGCGGGCAGTTGGCCTCCAGCCAGGCGCGTGTGTCGGCGCGGAAAGTCTCGAGCGCGTCGGTCATGTCGACGATCCCTCTCGCGGTTGGCGTTCGGTTGGTGCCCCGACTATGGTGCGCCGCAAAGCAGCGATCAAAGGGCAATTCGTGCACCCTATCAACTTCGCGGACCTCGGGCTGTCGCCCGTCCTCTTCGAGATCGGGCCCTTCGCCCTGCGCTGGTACAGCATCAGCTACATCGTCGGGATCATCTTCGGCTGGTGGTATTTCACCAAGCTGACGAAGCAGCCCGGCGCGCCCTGCTCGTCGAAGCATGTCGACGATTACGTCACCTGGCTGACGCTCGGCGTCATTCTCGGCGGGCGCATCGGCTATGTGATGTTCTACGATTTCGGCACCTTCGCCGCCGATCCGCTGAAGGTCCTCCGCCTCTGGGAGGGCGGCATGAGCTTCCACGGCGGCTTCCTCGGCGTGATGGTCGCGACCGCCTGGTTCTGTCGGGCGAACGGCATCACGCTCGTGCGCTTCCTCGATTTCCTCGCAGTGAGCTTCCCGCCGGCGCTCGGCTTCGTGCGGCTGGCGAACTTCGTCAACGGCGAGCTCTGGGGCAAGCCGACCGACGGCAGCTGGGGCATCATCTTCCCCGCCGCCGATGCGCTGCCCCGCCACCCGAGCCAGCTCTACGAGGCCGTTCTCGAAGGCCCGGTCCTGTGGGCGATCCTGCTGACGCTGTTCTGGAAGACCGACGCGCGCTACCGCCCGGGCCTGCTCGCCGGCGTGTTCGGCCTCGGCTACGGCAGCTTCCGCTTCATCGTCGAATTCTACCGCGAGCCCGACAGCCAGCTCGTCGCCTTCGCCGAGGCGACCGGCCTCCACATGGGTCAGTGGCTGAGCCTGCCGCTCATCATCGCCGGCCTCTGGCTGATCCTCAGCAGCGGCAGCCGCCGGGCGAAGGCGGGGCTCTAGGCGTGGCCGACGCGTTCGACCGCGTCCCGCTCGTTCTTGCCTACACCGAGCCGGTGGGGGTGCGGGACACCTATGGCGGCATCGCGGGGCAGGTGATTCTCGACGCGCATCTGCTGCGCCCGAAGACGCCCTCCGACACGCTCGTGATCTTCATGCACCCGATGGGGATCATGCATTATCTGCCGCTGCCCCGCGCCATGGCGAACGCCGGCGTGCACTGTCTGTCGGCGGTGTCGCGCTATCCCAACAACGACAGCGCGCTGATCATGGAAAAGGTCGTCTGCGACCTTGGCGCCTGGGTCCGCTATGCGCGGGAAAAGCTCGGCTATGCGAAGGTCGTGCTCGGCGGCTGGTCGGGCGGCGGCTCGCTGGCGCTTTTCTACCAGTCGCAGGCGCAGGCCCCGACGATCACCGAGACGCCCGCCGGCGATCCGCTCGACCTGACCTCGGCGCGGCTGATCCCGGCGGACGCGGTGATGCTGCTCGCCGCGCACTGCTCGCGTTCGGAAACGCTGACCGAATGGCTCGACCCATCGATCACCGACGAGGCCGATCCCGATAGGCGCGACCCGGCGTGGAACCTCTACGCCGATCCGCCGCTCGAGACGCCGCCCTACCCCGCCGATTGGGTCGCCGAGTTCCGCGCCCGCCAGATCGCGCGCAACCGCCGCATCACGACGTTCGCCGAGGAAACCCTCCACCGCCTGCGCCGCGACCACGGCCCCAACGCCGAGCGCAGCTTCGTCGTCCACGGGACGATGGCCGATCCGCGCTGGCTCGACCCCACGCTCGATCCCAACGAGCGCCGGCCCGGCTGGTGCTATCTGGGCGATCCGCGGCTCATCAACGACGCGCCGGGCGGGCTCGGGCGCTACACGACAACGCGCTCCTGGCTCAGCCAGTGGAGCTACGACCGCTCCAACGCCGACCATCGCAAATGCGCCGACATCGCGGTGCCGCTGCTCGTCATCGGCAACATGGCCGACGACGCCTGCACGCCGAGCCACACACGCCGCCTGTTCGAGGACACGCGCCAGAGCGACAAGGAGCTGCACGAGATCGCGGGCGCGACGCATTACTACGCCGGCCAGTCGGACAAGCTCGCAGAGGCGTGCGGCATCGTCACCGGCTGGCTCGCCCGCAAGGGCTTCGTCCCAGCCTAGGCGGTCCGCCGCAGACCGCCCGCGAGCGCCGCGCGCCGCCGCGCTTCGTGTGCCGACAGCAACCGCACCCGCAGCGCCACCGCATCGGTCAGCGCCCGCGCCTCGGCGATCAGCGCAGTCAGTTCGGGCGAGGCCGCGGTCGCCTTGTGCCCGGCAAGGTCCGCCAGCGCCGCCGCCTTCGCCGTGCTGGCCTCGGTCAGTGCGGCGGCATCGCGGGCGGTAAGCGCCGCCAGCTCGGCGCGGGTCAGCTCGACGATCCGGGTGAGCGCGGCGACAAGATCGCTCACCGCGGGGGCGCCAGTTCGGCGATCATCGCACCAGCGATGGCGTCCGCGTCGAGGCGATAGGTCCCGGCCGCGATCTCGGCGGCGAGCCGCGTCACCTTCGCCTCGTCGATAGGCGGCGCCCCCGCCTCGACACGGCGCACCTGCACGGTCGCCCCGGCCCGGGCGGCGGGCTGGCCGGCGTCCGCGGCCGGGGTCTGGATGGGCGGGCGCCCGAGGGCGGCGGGGTCTGCGATCCCCCCTGTGCGCGTCGCGTCGATCATGGCTGTCGTCCCTTGGAATTGCGTTGCGATGGAGCATTCACGGCCGCGCGCCCGGATTGTTAAGCAGGAGCAGCGTCCCGTCGGCCACGACCCGCGCCGTCAGCACCCGGCCCGAGGACAGGCTGCGCACCCGCACCAGCTCGCCCGCGCCGCCGTCCTCCAGCGCCTCGACCTCGGCGGAGAGCGCGAACGCCGCGCCCTCGGCCGCAACCGCCACCCGCATCCCGCGCCGCACCAGCCGCGGCGGCGCGACCAGCCCGGGGCGCAGCGCCGCCCCCGCCGCGACGGGGCGGCGCAGCTCCTGCCCGACCAGCGCCGCCCCGTCGCCGCGGACATCGCCGGGCGCCAGCACGGCCCCGCGGGGCAGATCGCGGGCGGCGGTGGCGAGCGCGAGGGTGAG
>JADCGM010000016.1 GCA_020249025.1 Alphaproteobacteria bacterium | reverse complement strand
GCCTTGCCGGGGCGACCGTCGCCATCCAAGGGGTCGGCAACGTCGGGCGGCGGCTGGCGGACTTGTTGCTCGCCGAGGGTGCGCGCCTCGTCCTCGCCGATACCGATCCGGCGCGGCTCGCCGGGCTCGACGGTGCGGTTGTCGCGCCCGATCGCATCCATGCCGCCGACGCCGACATCTTCGCGCCCTGCGCGCTCGGCGCCGGGCTCAATGCGGAGACGATCCCCGAGATCCGTGCGCAGGTCGTCGCGGGCGGCGCCAACAACCAGCTGGCGACGCCCGCCGACGCCGACCGGCTGCAGGCGCGCGGCATCCTCTATTGCCCCGACTATCTCGCCAACGCTGGTGGCATCGTCGAACTCCACCACCAGCGGTCGGGCGGCACGCAGGCGGCGCTGGCTGCCCATCTCGAATCGCTCGCTGCGACTCTCGCTGAGGTGCTCGCCGCCGCGGCGCGGTCGGGCCGTACCCCGGCCGCGGAAACCGACCGGCTTGCCGAAGCGCGGTTCAGGCCATCGCGCTCTTGACGGGCACCGCGATCGGCGCGCGGTCGACCGCGAGAAAGGCGGGGTCGGCGGCGGTATCATAGGCGTCGCCCTCGCCGGTGATGGCGCGGGCGAGCAGCGCGCCGATGGCGGGCGCGAGCTTGAAGCCATGGCCGCTGCAGCCGTTGGCCGCATGAAAACCGGCAAGCTCCGTCTCGCCGACGATCGGATGCACGTCGGCGGCGTTGATCGTGTAGAGCCCGCTGTAACCCTGCACCCCGCGCAGCGGCAGGCCGGGGATGCGGTGCGCGAGCGCATGCAGCTTGGCGGCGGTGAAGTCCGCATCGGCCGAACGATCGAAATCGTCGGGATCGGTGACGGCCTCCTGTTCGTCGGCCTCCAGCAGCGAGCCGACGACGATGCGGCGGCTGCCGAGCTCCTCGCGGAAATAGATGCCGCCGGGCAGGTCGGCGCAGATCGGCAGGCGGCCGTACAGCGGATCGGGGCAATCGACGACCGCGATCTGGATCCGCGTCGGCCGCAGCGGCCAGCGCGACAGGCCGAGATCGTCGAACAGCGGATTGCACCAGGGCCCGGCGGCGTTGACGACCGCCCCTGCCGCGATCCGCTCGCCCGAGGCGAGGCGGACACCCGTCGCCCGCCCGCCGGCGCTTTCAACCGCCGTGACCGGTGACCGGAAGCGAACCTCGCTGCCGCCCGCGCGCACAGCCGCGAGCAGGTCGGTCGCGGCCGCCATCGGATCCATGTAGCCCGCGTCCGTTTCGAGCAGATGGACCGCGCCGCCGGCGCAAGGGTGGGGCTCGCCCGACACCAGATCGGGCGGGACGGCGCAGGGGCTCAGCGCCGGAAAGCGGTCGGCGAGATCGCCGTCGTCGAGCGTCTCGGCGGCGATTCCGAAACCCTGCAGTCGCGCCGCCTCCCGCGCCGACCAGTCCACACCCTCCGGCGCGAGCCAAAGCGAGCCGCGCCGATGAAAGACTGCGGACGGGTCCGGGGTGCGAAGAAAATCGGGCCATGCCTGGTAAGCGGCGATCCCGTCGCGCGCGAGCACGACCATCTCGTCGTTCGAATAGCGGAAGCGGCACACCGCCGAGGAGGCGCCGGTCGAGCCCTCCCCGACGCCCGCGCCCTTGTCGAAGACAAGCACGCGCAGCCGCGACCGGCGACGGATCTGGTGTGCGACAGCGAGCCCGACGATTCCGGCCCCGATGATCGCAACGTCGACGCTGCTGCTCACATGCGCTCCGCGGCGGTCGCCCGCCGCCGACCTAGAACTGCCCCTTGAACCCGAGCCCGACCGTGCGCGGACGGGTGCGGATCGGCTCGAAGAAGGCGGCGAAGGCCGGGTTCACGATCTTGGCCTCGTCGAACAGGTTGTTCGCGAAGGCGTAGACCTCGAGCGCCCCGAAGGCGACACCGGCGCGCGCGTTCACCAGCACGCGCGAGTCGGTGAAGTTCACCGGCGCGAGCGAGGGCGGCAGGTTGCGCAGCGTGATCGACGCCTTGCGCGTGTAGCCCGCGTCGGCATGCAGGATGAGCTTGGCACCGTCGCTGATCTGCGGCGTATAGTCGGCCGCGAGCGACCAGGTCCAGCGCGGCACCATGTCGAGCGCATCGCCCGGGCGGCGGTCGGGCGACAGCGTCTTGTAGGCGACGTCGTTCCAGCCGAGCGTCGCGCTGAAGCTGAGGTCGGTCTGCGGGCGGGCCTGCAGCGTGAAGTCCGCACCCCAGCCATTGGCCTTGCCGGCGTTGCGCGTGCCGGCAACGGTGACGCCGGACTGGATGACGGTGGCCTGGATACCCTTGTAATCGTTGTAGTAGATTGCCGCCTCGAGCAGCAGCCGGTTGTCGAGCAGGCCCTGTTTCGTGCCCACTTCATAGCTCCACAGCCGCTCCGGCCCGAAGGTCGGCGGCGTGGTCGGATCGATGACCTGATTGAACCCGCCGCTGCGGAAGCCCTTGGCGGCGTTGGCGTAGAGGATGCCGTCCTCCGACGTCTTCAGCGTGATGTCGACGCGCGGGTTGAAGCTGGTGAAGGTCGCGGCGCCGCGCGACACGCTCGGCGGGGTGCCGAAGCCGGTGAGCGCGAACACGCTGTTGGTCGAGCGGCGGTCGCGGAAATAGCGTCCGCCAAGGCCGATCGTCAGATTGCTCGCGACATCGTAGTTGACGCTGCCGAACAGCGCCAGAACCTTGGATCGCGACGCCGACGTCTGGGTGAACACGACACCAAGCGCCGAGGGCGGCACCGGCGTCAGCCCCTCGCCGGTGCCGGCGACATTGCCCGTCGTCCGCGCGTTCGAATAGCTCCCGCCGAGCAGATAGCTGAGCGGTCCCGAACCGTTGGAGGCCAGCCGCAGCTCCTGCGCGAAGCGCTTGAACGTGCCGCGCGAATCGGTGAGCGCAGTGCGCAGCAGCGGCGCGCCGAACAGCTGATTGTAGAAGCGCGAGCTGTCGTCGACAGTCCGTCCCGTCTGGTCGAGATAGCCCGTCGAGCTGAGCAGCGTCGCGCCGCCGAAGTCGTAGCTGACGACGAGATTGCCGAGCCCATAGCGCTGCCGGGTCGGCGAGGGCACGACCTGCCCGGTGGTGCGGTTCGCGAGGCTGTAGCTCTTCGCATCCTGGTCGGCGCGATGCCACAGGCCGAGCAGCGACACGGTCAGCGGTCCGCCTTGCGGCTTGACCAGCGCCTTGCCGCGGATCGTCGTCACCGTCCCGTCATTGATGTCCTTGCCGAAGCTGGCGTCGGCGAAGCCGGGCAGCTGCTCATGGGCGGCGGCGATGCGGATGGCGGCGCTGTCGGTGGCGACGGGCAGGTTGACGACGCCCTCGGTGCGGAAGCCGACATCGCCGTCGCTGACCGACGACAGCTCGCCCCGCACCGAGCCAAACACGGCGTCGAGCTCCGGCTGGGCGGTCACATAGCGGATGGTGCCGCCCATCGAGCCTTCGCCGTAAAGCGCCGGCTGCGGTCCCCGCAGCACCTCGACCCGCTCCAGATCGAGCAGGCGGATCTCGGCGGAGCCCGCCGCACCTTCGTTGTTGACCGAGAACTCGTCGAGATAATTCCCGACCGTCGGCAGCCCGAGATACTGCGAGATGCCGCGCAGCTGGATGCGCTGCGAGCCCGGCCCGATGTCGACGATGCGCAGGCTCGGGATCGCGGCCTGCAGCTCGGAGAGCGTCGCCACGCCGCGGTTCTCGATGTCCTTGCCGGTGAACGCCGACACCGAGATCGGCACGTCGACGAGCCGCTGCTCGCGCCGCTGCGCGGTGACGACGATCTCGGCCGGCGCGAGATCGTCGGCGGCGGCGGTCTCCACCGCGGCGGCGCCCGGCTGTTGCGCCAGCACCGGCGCAGCAAGGCAGCTTGCGGCGAGCAGACCGGCGATGCGGCGGCTGTTGCGGATCGTCGAGAAAGCCATGCGTCCCCCCAATTCCCGGGCGCCGGGAGAACACCCCCCGGTTGCAATGGCGCGAAAGCTGTCATGCAATGGGCTGTACGTCAATACACCCCTGTATCGTTGGCTGCGCAGATGCGCTGACCCCGCGGCGGCGGCGTTGCGGCGGCTATCCGATCAATCGAAGCCGCTGAGAATGCGGTTGTAGAGGGGGAGCAGGCGGAGGCGCTGGCTCTTCGTCTCGGCGAGGCCGAGCGCATAATAGCCGACCTGATGGAAGTAGAGGATGCGCGCCCGGATCATCGCCTCGTCGGGGTCCTGGTCGGCGTCGCGGAACATCTTCTCGATCGCCGCGATCCGACGGTCGTCGTTGGCGCGAACGCGGGCCCGCACCTTGGGATCGACATTGCCCCATTGGCGCACGGCGGTGTCGAGCGCCGGGTCGAAATGGCGTTCGTTGATGATGAGCCGGGTCAGGCGGCGGTAGCGCTCGCGGGCGCTGCCCGCGCGCTCGAGAGTCATGATGAACGCCCGGGTATTGGTGCTTTCCCAGTGCTGGAGCAGGTTGTCGAGCAGGTCCTGGCGGCTCTTGAAGCGCCAATAAAAGCCGCCGCGCGTGACGCCCAGCCGCTTTGCGACGGCGTTGATCTGGACCGCCGCGATCCCGCCCTTGATGAGCATTTCGCGCGCCGCGGCGAGCCAATCCTCCTCGACCGGCGTGCGCTGACCCTCGCTGTCGTCCGTCGCGCCGTGCGCCACGCGTCCTCCGCGTCTTTCCGATCCTGACGCCCCTATCGGAGTCCGGGGCCGAGATGACAAGCCGCAAAGCGCCTGCTTGACGTCATCGCGATACATGTCTGTATTGGTCGGATGGGCGACCGCATTTTCAACCTGATCGGCCGCGAGGGGTCGGCGTTCGTGCTTGGCGCGGGCCTCATCCTCGCCGGGGTTCTGACGGTCCGTGCGGCGCCGGTCCCCGGCGCGCTGCTCGTGGCCCTCGGTGCGCTGATGTGCCTCGGCTCCTTCGTCCACCGCACCCGGCTCGCCGGCCGGCCGCGCCCGCCGGGCCGGCTCGTCGACATCGGCGGCACGCGGATCCACGTCGTCGCCGAGGGCGAGGCGAACGGGGTCTGGCCGGTGGTCTGGTTCGGCGGCGGCCATTCGGCCGGCCTCGCCATGGACCACCTCCACCGCGCGCTGCGCACGCGCACCCGGTCGATCCTCGTCGACCGGCCCGGCACCGGCTGGAGCGACACCGGCCGCTTCCCGCGTCGCACCGACGTCGAGGCCGACGAGATGATCCGCGCGCTGGAGGCGTCGGGGGAGCGCGGGCCGTTCGTTCTCGTCGGCTATTCCTTCGGCGGCCTGCTCGCCGCCAACATGGCGCGCCGCCGCCCCGATCTCGTCGCCCGGCTGGTGCTGCTCGACGCCACGCCGCTGGAGACGATCCTGCTCGGCCCCCGCCTCGGCGCGCTGCGCCAGATGCGGCGCGAGGCGCTGCTGAGCGGGCTGCTGCGGCTCGTCGGCATCCCCGCGAACCTCACCGAACGGCGACTGCGGCGTGAGGCGGGCGGCCACGCCGCGCTCGATCAGGCTGCGGCCGCGCTCGGCCCGGCGCTGGCGACGCTGCGCGCGGTCGAGATCGGGGCGGGCCACCAGCTCGCCGCCTGGTCGAGCTTCGCCGACCTGCACGGCCCCGGCATCGCCGCGCGCGGCTGGGAAATCTCGGTCTACGACGGCGATCTCGGCGACCTGCCGCTGTGGCTCGTCGCG
>JADCGM010000159.1 GCA_020249025.1 Alphaproteobacteria bacterium | reverse complement strand
CTCCATCGCGCGCGGCTCGACCTCGACGCGGAAGCGCAGCCGCTCCTCGAAGCGCATGCGCTCGATATCGAGGTAAAGCCGCAGCGCCTCGACCTCCTGCGCCATCGTCACCAACTGCGTCGGCTCGCCGACGAGACTGTAGCGCAGGAAGGACGACAGCCGGCTCAGCATCGCATTCGCCCGCTCGGTCTGCTTCAGCAGCACGAGCGTCGAGATGCTGTTCAAGGTGTTGAACAGGAAGTGCGGATTGATCTGGTAGCGCAGCATCGCGAGCTGCGCCGCATTCGCCTGCGCCGCGACCTTCAGCATGCGTTCGGACTGCGCCGACAGCAGCAGGAAATAGTTGATGCCGTAGTAGAGCCCGGTCCACGCCCCGAGCACCGAGATCGACAGCAGGATCGCCCCGAAGAACTCGACCCCGTGCGGCTCCCAGCCCGGCTCGTAGAGCCAGGCGTGGAAACGCACCTCGATGATCGAAAAGGTCGCCGCCGCCCCGCCGAGAATGAGCGCGGTCAGCGTCCACACGAACACCGGCTTCATCCGGATGATGCGCCGGTAGGCGGCCGCCATCAGTAGCGTCAGCGAAAAGCCGGTGAGCGTCACGATGAAGGTCGGCAGGATGAAGGTCAGCCCCATCCGGTTGGCGAGGCCCGACAGCGCGCGCAGCACGAAATAGGCGCCCCAGCCCCCCGCCTGGAGGATCCAGAACGCGCGGTTCTTGTCGGCGAAGAAGCCCTGGGTGCGAAGTCCGGTGAACGCCATCGGTCCCTTCTAACACTCGATCGGCGGGGAATGCGACAAGCCGCTTGCGGCAGACGGAAGCGGTCTAGCGATAGTTGAAGCTGATGCTGACGCGCTCGCCTGCGCCCGCGTGCGGCGTCACCTCGTGGCGCAGCCAGCTTTCCCACAGGAAGATTCGCCCCGGCGACGGCTGCGCATAGACGAAGGGGCGCAGCGCCTCGGGCGCGTCGTCGGTGCGGGTCGGCGCCGCCATCATCATCGGCAGCCGCGGGTCCTCAAGCTTCAGCGCGCCCGCGCCAGGCGGGATCGCGACATAGACGGTGCCGGAGACGATGCTGTGCGGATGGATATGGCCGCTGTGCGCGCCACCCGGCTTCAGGATGTTCACCCACAGGCTGTCGAGCTTCAGCCGCCGCCCGAGGTCCATCGCGCAGTCGGCGGCAAAGGCCGCGACATGGCGGTTGAGGTGGCGGACGAGGTCGGCGAAGCGCGGATCGCGGACCGGCAGATCGTCGAGCGAGGCGTAGGACGTATAGCCGCGATAGCCATGCGCCTTCGACCAGCGCCGCCCTGCCCCGTCCTGCGCCGCGAGATCGTGGCACGCGGCCTCCAGCTCGGCGAGAAGCAGCGCATCGCCGAGCTCGCCCTCGTAGAAACGGGTGACGAACAGATCGCGGGTGGTCATTTGGTCTTGTCGAGCGCGGCCTTGAGGCGGGTGAGCTGCTCGGTCATCACGCCGTCGACGGGCTTGGCGTACCCTTCCGCGCCGCCGCCGATGTAGCCGCCGACGACATAGGTCTGGCGGATCTCGGTGCCGCCGCCCGGAGCCGGCTTCAGCACCCAGGTCAGCGCGCCGTTGACGCCCTCGCCCTGCAACGGACCGAGCGCGGCGTGGAGGCGGAGCGTCCGCCCGGGCTGGGCGTAGACGATGACGCCGTGCTGGACCGAACCGCCGCCCGGCAGCGTCTCGCAATAGCAGCCGCCGGCCTTGCCCTCGAGCGTCAGGTTGCGCGCATCGCCCGACCAGGTGTGCCCGCCCGACCACCACAGCGACGGCCGCAGCAGCATCGCATAGACGATGTCGGGCGAGGCGGAGACGGTTTCGACGCGCGACAGGCTGAAGCCCGCCGACGCCACGGTGACGATATCGGCGGACGCCGGCGCTGCGGCGAGAAGCGCCAAGGCGGCGGTTGCGGCTTTCATGAACGGCCCTCCCCTCATCCCGAGGCTAGGCCGGGCGGCGCGCCGGTTCAATCCGCGAGGATGGCGGCGATCGACGCGGAGACGCTGTCCATCGACGCCATGCCGTCGACACGGACGACCATGCCGCGCGCCTCGTAACCGGGCAGGATCGGCGCGGTCTTGGCGCGATACTCGGCCAGCCGGGTGCGCACCGTCTCGGCGTTGTCGTCGGGGCGACGCTTGAACTCGGTGCCGCCGCAGACGTCGCAGACACCCGCGGTCTTCGGTAGCTTGTAGCGGTCGTGATAGCCCTCGCCGCAGCTTCCGCAGGAGAAGCGGCCCGAGATGCGGTCGACGAGCGCTTCCTCGTCGACCTCGAGCTCGATGACGCGATCCAGCTTGAAGCCGCGCTCGGCGAGCAGCCGGTCGAGCGAATCGGCCTGCGGCACGGTGCGGGGGTATCCGTCGAAGATGAAGCCTGGATGGTCGGCGGGAACGTCGAGCCGCTCGGCGATCAGCGCGGTGACGATGTCGTCCGAGACGAGCTCGCCCGCATCCATCACCGCCTTGGCTTTCAGCCCGACCTCGGTCCCGGCCTTGATCGCGGCGCGCAGCATGTCGCCCGTCGAGAGCTGGACCATGCCCCGCTCGCTCATCAGCCGCTGAGCCTGGGTGCCTTTTCCGGCCCCCGGCGGGCCCAGCAGGATGATGATCTTCATGTCAGCGCCGTCCCCCCCGGAGCTTGGCCTTCTTGATGAGGCCCTCATACTGGTGCGCCAGCAGATGTGACTGGATTTGGGTGACCGTGTCCATCGTCACGTTGACGACAATCAGCAGCGAGGTGCCGCCGAAGTAGAAGGGCACCGCCAGCTCCGAGATCAGGAACTCGGGCAGAAGGCAGATCAGCACCAGATAGGCGGCACCGATGACGGTGATGCGCGTCAACACATAGTCGAGATAGTCGGCCGTGCGCTGCCCAGGACGGATGCCCGGAATGAAGCCGCCGTGCTTCTTCAGATTCTCCGCCGTCTCCTCCGGGTTGAAGACAACCGCGGTGTAGAAGAAGGAGAAGAAGATGATGCCGGCCGCATAAAGGCCCATGTAGAGCGGCGCGCCGTGCTGGAGCGACGTCGTCACGGCGATCAGCCAGTCCGGCTGCGCCCCGCCCTGCCCCGAGAACTGCGCGATCGTCAGCGGCATCAGCAGCAGCGACGAGGCGAAGATCGGCGCGATCACGCCCGCGGTGTTGAGCTTCAGCGGCAGGTGGCTGCTGTCGCCCTGGAACATGCGGTTGCCGACCTGGCGCTTCGGATACTGGATCAGGATGCGGCGCTGGGCGCGCTCCATGAAGCAGATGAAGGCGATGACGGCGAGCGCGCCGAGGACGATCACGAGGATGAGGATCGTCGAGATCGCGCCGGTGCGCCCCTGTTCGAACAGGTTGGCGAGCGCGCTCGGCAAGGCCGCCACGATGCCGGCCATGATGATGAGCGAGATGCCGTTGCCGATGCCGCGGCTGGTGATCTGCTCACCGAGCCAGACCAGGAACATCGTGCCGCCGATCAGCGTGATCACCGTGGTGATGCGGAAGAACATGCCCGGGTCGATGACCGCGCCCATGCCCTGCGCCGCACCCCAGCCCTCGAGGCCGACGGCGATGCCGTAGCCCTGGATCGCGGTCAGGAAGACCGTGCCGTAGCGGGTGTACTGGTTGAGCTTCTTGCGCCCGCTCTCGCCCTCTTTCTTGAGCGCGCCGAGCGTCGGCGACAGCGAGGTCATCAGCTGCACCACGATCGAGGCCGTGATGTAGGGCATGATGTTCAGCGCGGTGATCGACATGCGATGCAGCGCGCCGCCCGAGAACATGTTGATGAAGTCGAGCGCACCGCCGCGCGTCTGGTTGAACAGCTGCTCGAGCGCGACCGGGTCGATACCCGGCAGCGGAACGAACGAGACGAGGCGGAAAACGATCAGCGCGCCAAGCGTGAACCAGAGCCGCTTCTTGAGCTCGGTCGCCTTCGAAAAGTTGGCGAAGCTGAAATTGGATGCGAGTTGATCGGCAGCAGAGGCCATGTCTTATCCCACCCGAGGAACGGGGACCCGTCGAACAAGGGCCCTACATAGGCAGGCGGGCGGCTTCGCGCCACCCGCCTTGTCCCATGAAGTGATCAGGCGTCCGCCGACGCCTTCGCAGGCACAGTCACCTCGACGGTGCCGCCGGCCTTCTCGACCGCGGCAACCGCCGCCTTCGACGCGCCGGCGACCTTGAGGTTCAGCGCGGTCTTCAGCTCGCCCTTGCCGAGCAGGCGGACGCCGTCGCGCGGCTTCGACACGAGGCCGGCGGCGACCAGCGCCGCGGCGTCGACCGTCGCGCCCTTGGCGAGCTTGCCCGCCTCGACTGCCTTCTGGAGCGCGCCGAGGTTCACCTCGGCGTAGTCCTTGCGGAAGATGTTGTTGAAGCCGCGCTTCGGCAGACGCATGTGGAGCGGCATCTGACCGCCCTCGAAACCGAAGATCGAGACGCCCGAGCGGCTCTTCTGGCCCTTCTGGCCGCGGCCCGAGGTCTTGCCGACGCCCGAACCGATGCCACGGCCGACGCGGACGCGGCCCTTGCGCGCGCCCTTGTTGTCACGAATGTCGTTGAGCTTCATGTGCTGTTCCTACTCGCTTTCGCTTGTTGCGCAGGGGAGCCCGCGGGCGAACCGGCGGGTCCGGGTCGAGGGGCTTACCCCTCGACCTTCACCATGTGCTGCACCTTGCGGATCATGCCGCGGACCTCAGGGGTGTCCTGAAGCTCGCGGGTGCGGTGCAGCTTGTTGAGACCGAGGCCCACGAGCGTCGCCCGCTGGTCCTTGGTGCGGCGGATCGGAGAGCCGATCTGCGTGACCTTGATCGTCGCCATCTGTGCTGTCCTTAAGCCGTGACCGCCTCGGCCTCGGCCTCGACGGCCTCGGTCCGGACGTCGCCGCGGCGGCCGATCAGATCGGCGATCTTCTTGCCGCGACGCTGCGCCACCGACTTCGGGCTGGCCTGCTCGGTCAGCGCCTGGAAGGTGGCGTGGATCATGTTGTACGGGTTGTTCGTGCCGACCGACTTGGTCACCACGTCCGCGACGCCGAGCGCCTCGAACACGGCGCGCATCGGACCGCCGGCGATGATGCCGGTGCCCTGCGGGGCCGAACGGACATAGACCTTGCCTGCGCCGAAGTGACCGAACGCGTCGTGATGCAGCGTGCGGCCGTCCTTCAGCGGAACGCGGACCATCGCCTTCTTGGCGGCGGCGGTGCCCTTCGAGATCGCCTCGGGGACCTCGCGGGCCTTGCCGTGGCCGAAGCCGACGCGGCCCTTGCCGTCGCCGACGACGACGAGCGCTGCAAAGCCGAAGCGCTTGCCGCCCTTCACCGTCTTCGAGACGCGGTTGATGTGCACGAGCTTCTCGATGAGCTCGCTGCCCTCTTCGCCCTCGGCCTTGCGGTCGCGCCCGCGGCCGCCGCGATCGCCGCCGCGACCGCCCCGGTCGCCGCCACGCCCGCCACCGGGACCGCCACGGCCACGACGGCCGCGCCCCGCGTCGGCGCCCTCGGGAGCCGCATCCATCGGCTGCTGAATGTCGTCAGCCATCTTAGAACTCCAATCCGCCTTCGCGCGCAGCCTCGGCCAGCGCCTTGACCCGTCCGTGGAACATGAAGCCGCCGCGGTCGAACACGACCTGCGTCACGCCCGCCGCCTTGGCGCGCTCGGCGAGACGCTTGCCGACATCGCCCGCTGCCGCCGTCGTGGCGCCGGTGGACGAACGGACGTCCTTCTCCAGCGTCGAGGCCGAAGCCAGGGTCGCACCCTGCGCGTCGTCGATGATCTGCGCGTAGATGTGCTGCGAGGTCCGGTGCACCGACAGCCGTGGACGGCCCCCGG
>JADCGM010000158.1 GCA_020249025.1 Alphaproteobacteria bacterium | reverse complement strand
TCCGGAAGCCGCGCCCCGATGCGAAGCGCGCTTAGGCGGCCATCGCCTTTTCGAGATTCTCGACGATCTTGTCGACGAACTGCTCGGTGGTCATCCACGCCTGATCGGGGCCGATGAGGATCGCGAGATCCTTCGTCATGTGGCCCTCCTCGACGGTCTCGACGCAGACGCGCTCCAGCGTCTCGGCGAACTTCGTCACCTCGGGCGTGCCGTCGAGCTCGCCGCGGTGCTTGAGGCCGCCGGTCCAGGCGAAGATCGACGCGACGGGGTTGGTCGACGTCGGCTTACCCTGCTGGTGCATGCGGTAGTGGCGGGTGACGGTGCCGTGCGCGGCCTCGGCCTCGACGGTCTTGCCGTCGGGCGTCATCAGCACCGAGGTCATCAGGCCGAGCGAGCCGAAGCCCTGCGCCACCGTATCCGACTGCACGTCGCCGTCGTAGTTCTTGCAGGCCCAGACGAACTTGCCCGACCACTTCAGCGCCGAGGCGACCATGTCGTCGATGAGGCGGTGCTCGTAGACGATGCCGAGCTTGTCGAACTTGGCCTTGAACTCGGCGTCGAACACCTCCTGGAACAGGTCCTTGAAGCGCCCGTCATAGGCCTTCATGATCGTGTTCTTGGTCGACAGATAGACCGGCCACTTGCGGGCGATGCCGAAGTTGAAGCTGGCACGGGCGAAGTCGCGGATCGAGTCGTCGAGGTTGTACATCGCCATCGCGACGCCCGACGATGGGAAGTCGAACACCTCGTGCTCGATTTCCTCGCCATTCTCGCCGACCCACTTGATCGTGAGCTTGCCGGGGCCCGGCACGCGGAAGTCGGTGGCGCGGTACTGGTCGCCGAAGGCGTGGCGGCCGATGACGATGGGATCGGTCCAGCCCGGCACCAGACGCGGCACCGACTTGATGACGATCGGCTCGCGGAAGACGACGCCGCCGAGGATGTTGCGGATGGTGCCGTTCGGCGACTTCCACATGCGCTTGAGGTTGAACTCCTCGACGCGCGCCTCGTCCGGGGTGATCGTCGCGCATTTCACGCCGACGCCATGCTCGCGGATGGCGTTCGCCGCCTCGACGGTGACGCGGTCGTCGGTGGCGTCGCGGTTCTCGACGGAGAGATCGTAGTAGCGCAGGTCGACATCGAGGTAGGGGAGGATGAGCTTCTCGCGGATCCACTGCCAGATGATCCGGGTCATCTCGTCGCCGTCGAGTTCGACGACCGGGTTCACCACCTTGATTTTCGCCATCCGCTGAACGCCCTTGTGGAATAACTGATTTGCCCGCCGCCCTGTTAGAGGCGCGGCGCGGCTAATTCAACCGCGCTGCCAGCGCATCGAGGTCGGGAATCTGCTCGACAAGCTCGAACAGGTCGGGCGGCGCGAAGCCTTCGCTGTCGAGATGGCGCAGCAGGGCCATGAAAGGCTCCCAATATCCGGAGGGGCCGAGCAGCCAGATCGGCTTGGCGTGAAGCCGCAGTTCGCGCCACGTCATCGCTTCGAACAGCTCGTCGAGCGTTCCGATGCTGCCCGGCAGCGCGAGGATCGCGTCGGCGCGCTCATGCATCCGCATCTTGCGGTCATGCAGCGTCGGGACGACCTGCAGCTCGTCGAGCCCGGTCTGCGCGATCTCCTCGCGCATGAGGAAGCGGGGAATGACGCCGACGACCTTGCCGCCGCCCGCCTTCGCCGCACGCGCGGCGCGGCCCATCAGGCCGATGCCGCCGCCGCCGTAGACGAGCGTGACGCCGCGATCGGCGAGCAGGCTGCCGAGCGCATCGGCGAGTGCGGCATGCGCCGGATCGCGCCCCTCGCGCGAGCCGCAGAACAGGCAGATGGCGCGGACCCCGGCCATGGCAATTCCCCCCAAGTCATCCCTCCACCGAACCGTCGCCGCCGGCGGGAGTTGTTTCATGCGACCATAACACCTAATCCTTGGCCGCATGAACTCGCTCGAACAAGGCGTTCCGACGCCCACCGTCAAGTACCGGATGCCGGCCGTGCATCCGGAGGGGATCAAGTTTGTCGTCATCGCGGCGGCGCTGACCATCTTCGCCGGGCCGATCATGGACTGGCACACCGTCGGCTGGCTGCTCGCCGGCCTGACAATCTGGGTGGCGGCCTTCTTCCGCGATCCGGTGCGCGCAACGCCGCAGGGGGCGGGCCTCGTGGTCTCGCCGGCGGACGGGCTCGTCTGCCAGATCGCCAGTGTCGAGGTGCCGCGTCAGCTCGAGGGCGCGCTGGCGCCGGGCACCTACACGCGCGTCTCGGTATTCATGTCGGTGTTCGACGTCCACATCAACCGCTCGCCCATCGCCGGCACGGTCAGCCGCGTCGTCTATGTGCCCGGCAAGTTCCTCAACGCCGACCTCGACAAGGCGTCGGAGGACAATGAGCGCCAGTATTTCGTGGTGACGGGCGCCGACGGCACCGCCATCGGCTTCACCCAGATCGCCGGCCTCGTCGCGCGGCGCATCATGCGCTTCGTCAAGGAAGGCGACACCGTCGCTGCCGGCCAGCGCATCGGCCTGATCCGCTTCGGCAGCCGCGTCGACGTCTATCTTCCGGCCGGCACCGCGCCGACGGTCGCGCTCGGCCAGCGTACGATCGCGGGCGAGACCGTGCTCGGCCGCCTCGGCGAGACCAACGCCGCCGTCGGCGTGATGCAGTGAGCGACGGGGCCGGACCGCAGCGACCGATCCGGCGCCTTGGCAGCGCCCTGCCGCTGCGCTCGCTGATCCCGAACGCGATCACGCTTGCCGCGCTCTGCTTCGGGCTGACGGGCGTGCGGCTGGCGATCGCGGGCGACTTCGAGCGGGCGATCCTCGCGGTCGTGGCGGCGGGCGTGCTCGACGGCATCGACGGGCGCATCGCGCGGCTGCTCAAGGGCCAGAGCCGGTTCGGGGCTGAGCTCGATTCGCTCGCCGACCTGACCGCGCACGGCGTCGCGCCGGCGCTCATCGTCTATCTCTGGTCGCTCCAGTATCTGACGGTGCCGACGCCGAGCGGCGGCCTGACGCTTCAGGGCATCGGCTGGGTGGTGGCGCTGAGCCATGCCGCCTGCTGCGCGCTGCGGCTCGCCCGCTTCAACGCCAGCCTCGACGCCGAGGAGACCGCGATCAAGCGCGCCGGCTTCCTGACCGGCGTTCCCGCCCCGGTCGGCGCCGGGCTGTGCCTGTCGCCGGTGGTGTTCGACCTTTGGCTCGACACGACCTTCTTCCGCCAGCCGGTGGTGGCGGCCCTGATCGTGGTGACGACGGCGCTGCTGCTGGTGTCGGCGCTGCCGACCTGGTCGTGGAAGAAGGTGCGGATCCGCGCCGAGTGGCGCATCTTCGCGCTGCTGTTCGTCGCGCTCTATGCGGGCGCGCTGTTCTCGACACCGTGGATGACGCTGTCGCTGACGACGATCGCCTATGCGGTGTCGATCCCGTTCGCGGTGCAGTCCTACCGCCGGATCAGGCGGCAAGCGCCAGCGGCTGACGCCGCACCGGCCGCACCGAGCGACGCGGCGCCCTGACCGGCCGGATCGCCAGCGAGTGCGGAGCGCCCGCAGGCGCATAGGGAACATGCGCCGGCTCGCCGCGCAGCGCCGAGCGGATGCTCGCCCAATTGCGCGCGACCTCGCGCCAGATGACCGTGGCGGCGACGGCGAGAAGCGCGGTGCTGACTGCGGTGCTGATCAGAGTGGCAACCATCGAAACCCCCATCTGAGGCGAGCTTGTGGATAACTCGCGCCTGAATCGTCTTGTTCCCTATGTTCACGATTTGTTCTGTCGATGTCAAGCCCTGCCGAAACGACATCGGGCCGAAGGGGTGGAACAATCTTCTCAATGACTTGCGCGCGGTTCGTGCCGCCGGTGAAACGGCCTGCGACAGCCGCGCGGCAAGCGCGTACACCGAATCGCATTCATCGATGGGTCGGGGGACCGGATGGACTGCGTGGACGGGGAGGCGCTCGGCGCCGGGCATGAGGGCGGCGCGATCGAGCCGCTTATCATCACCAACCGGCCGCTGACCGCGGCCCCCGCGCTCGCCGAGACGCTCGCAGCGGCGGTGTGCAATGTCGTGCCGTTGCCGGCGCGCGGCCGCTTCGGGGTGATCGACGGCGGCCGCCCGGCGCGGGCCGAGGGCGTCGAGCGGCCCAAGATGTGGCTGTGCGCAACCTGCGAAACCGACATTGGCGTCGCCACCTCGGTCGTTGAACCGGTCTGGCAGGGGCCGCTGCGCGAGGCCGGGCGCGTGCGCCTGTCGACCGGCACCAAGCGGATCGTCTGCACCCACTGCAAGATGCGCGGGAAGCTGACCTTCGCCGACTGAGCATGGGCCGCACGGCACCCGAACGTCATGCAACCGCTCATTCCGGGAAGGGAGCAACCCGCAGCAGTTCGACCCGAGAAAGCGCCCGCGCCGCGCGGCTCACGCGACGGCGGGCATAGGGTTAAGGAGGAATCGAGGTTCGGTCAGAGGGTTGCCGCAAATGGGTGTTGGCCTGTGGCCGATGCTGGGACGTCCGGTCTCCGCCGCGGTCCTTGGTGACGCAGGTGTGCGCCTCGGGTGAGAAGCTGCTGCCTGGTTAGCGCCCCTGGTCAACAACGCTCATCGGATCGCCTCATGCAACACGGCTGATCCGCCGTCGGCGTCGGCTCGGCCATGGCTTACGTCGGCGAAGCCAGCAGCATGAAGCCCTTGCGCCACAACGTCTATAAACCGAGCTTCATCGCCGTAGTCCTTCCGAGCCGCCCATGCGTGCGTGATGCCGATCAGGCGCGCGCCAGGGCGCAGAACCTTTGCAAGGTTCGCGGCGGTCGGAGCGAATGGGCGGCAGATCTGCAGTGTGTGGACCGCTATGGCCCCGTCGAACGGCCCGGTTTCAGGATCGAGGCCGGCGGCGGTGCCCTTGATCAGCTGCAAGCGTCCGGCTTCGATCCCTGTCCTGTTCCGCGCTGTCGCTGCATCATGCATGACGTGCGAAGGATCGATGCCGATCACATGGCTAACCGGGCGTTCCAGCAAGTTTTCCAGACCGATCCCGGGCCCGAAGCCGATGACCAGCACCTTCGCACCTCGCTGCGGGTCGAGACGGTGCACGGCTTCACGTTCCGCCTCCGCGTTCATCCGCTCCATTACTTTGGCCGCGATCCGGCCCAAAACGCCCTCGAAGATCGACATCGTCTGGCCCGCGCAAAATTGACAACCAAGTTGACATAATCGGCGATTGAAAAATGTCAATTTGGTTGTCATTCAGAGCGGGTGAGCAATGCCCGTCACACCCCTTTTCTGGCCACACTTACCCGCACCTATCACTTGCTCGACG
>JADCGM010000157.1 GCA_020249025.1 Alphaproteobacteria bacterium | reverse complement strand
GTGCTCTTCCGATCTGGTCAGCGTGTAGATCGTGGTGCGCGCGACGCCCCAAGCGAAGAGCGCGAGGAGCCCCAGGCAGATCGCGCCGGAGACGGCGGTCGCAACCGCCCCTCCGACCGATCCGCTGGCGATCGCCACGACCGCGAGCAGCACGAAGTAGAGGCCGATCGCGCGCACGTGGAAGACCGCGCGCGCCAGCGCCGCCGTATCCGGCGACCCCTGCCAGAGGATGTGCTCACCCGCCGGCAGGCGGCCGGGCAGGCCGCGGACCGGCTCCCAATCGTGCTCGCTGCTCATACCAGCGGCTCCTCGCGGCCGGGCATGCCGTAGAGCGCGCCGCCACCGAAGTAGGCCATCAGCTTCTCTTCCTCGAGCCGCGTGATGGTGCCCGCGGTGGCGATGTGCGGCGCGCCGGCGAACAGGTCGGCGCTCAGCATGTCGACGGTGAAGGTGCGCCGGCCGCGGTTGAGCTTGGCGAAGTTGAAGGGCACCAGCACGGTGCGCTTGCCCGCCAGATCGACCTCGATGTAGCGGATCAGCCGCTCGGCGCGGTCGACCCACACTTCGGAGACCGGCCCGACGATCTTGCCGTCGGCGGCGACCACCGCCATGCCGCGCGGATCCGGATCGCGCGACGCGATCGAGTAATCCGCGTCGGCCGCCATCGGAACGATGCGCAGCCGGCCCTCCATGTCGAGATCGGGCTTGTCGGTGCGCTTGGCGTAGCTCGCCGGCCCGACGCCGTCGGCGAGCGGGTTGCCGGTCGGGACATAGGGCGCGCCGCCGAAGCGGGCGAAGCGGCGGGCCGCGATCTGGACCGGCTCGCGGCCGATGGTCGGCGTCGAGACGACGCCGCCGCCCGGCATGGCGAACTCCTTGTAGGTCGAGGAGGTCAGCGGCCCCCAGGCGCTGTCGACCCGGCCGGTGACCGAATCCTCCAGCGGGTAGCCCTCGCGCCGGTCTTCGCGGCGCAGATAGAACACCAGCGCGGCGAAGAAGAGAACGAAGATGTAGAAAACCAGTTCTGCGACATCGAGGCCGCCGGCGAGGATGACGTTGGACATACGTGCCTCCTTCAACTTGGGAACTGGCCGAGCCCGAAGCGTGACCGGGGCGCTGCAAGCGGCCCCCCTCCCACGCGAACGAGCGGGCCAAGAATGACGAGCGTAAGCAGAAGCAGAATGATCTCGATCAAATAGACGGCGACATAGCCGGTTGAGATTCCGTCGAGCGCGACGCCGAGCGACCCTGAGGTCGCAGCGCCGCCGATAAGGTCGCGAGCGATGCCGCCGGCAGCGATCGCGAGGCCGGCCCCGGTCGCCTGAACGGCGCCCCAGGCGCCGAGCGCCATGCCGGCCTTGCCGTCGCGGGCGAGCGCCATCGCGGCGGTCATGCTGCCGACGAGGAACAGGCCGGCGCCGAAGCCGATCGCGGCCGCGCCGCAATAGAGAAGCCGGACCGCCTCGAAGGGCGCGGCGAAGATCACGAGCAGGAAGGCGACGAGACCGGCGACGCCGCCGATCCCGGCGACGCGGTGGGCGTCCCAGCCGGTCGCGAGCCAGTGCGCAGCGATCCCGAAGCCGAGCAGGCTGCCCAGCGCCCACAGGCCGGTGAGCGAGGTGGTGCCGGCGACCGACAGGCCGAGCACCTGCGCCCCATAGGGTTCGAGCAGCGCATCCTGCATCGCGAAGGCGGCGGCGCCGAGGCCGACCGCGATGAGCAGCCGCAACGCCCGCTGTTCGCCGATCACCGACGCCCACTCCTCGGCGAACGGCCGGGCCGGGCGGTCATGCCGCGTCATCGACGGGTTGCGCGCCTCCTGCTTCCAGAGTGCGACGAGGTTGAGCAAGAAGCTGACGAGCGCCGCCGACTGGACGACCTGAACGAGGCGCGTCGGCGTGAAGTCCTGGAGGAACGCGCCGAGGACGGCGGCCGCACCCATCATGCCGGCGAGGAGCATCACATAGAGCAGTGCGACGACCCGCGGCCGGTCTTCGGCGGGCGCGAGATCGGTCGCGAGCGCAAGGCCCGCGGTCTGGGTGATGTGCAGCCCGGCCCCGGCGATGAGGAAGGCGAGCATCGCGCCCGCCGTGCCGAGGATCTCGGTATCGGGGCGCGAGATCAGCAGCAGCCCGAAGGGCATGATCGCCAGCCCGCCGAACTGGAGCAGCGTGCCGAGCCCGATGTAGGGCACGCGCCGCCAGCCGAGGAACGAGCGATGCTCGTCCGAGCGGTGACCGATCAGCGCGCGGAAGGGGGCGGCGAGCAGCGGCAGCGAGATCAGCGTCGCGACGAGCCAGGCAGGAACGCCGAGCTCCACGATCATCACGCGGTTGAGCGTGCCGTTGAGCAGGACGAGCGTCAGCCCGACGCTGACCTGAAACAGCGACAGCCGCAGCAGGCGGCCGAGCGGCAGATCGTCCGACGCGGCGTCGGCGAACGGCAGCCAGGTCGTGGCGACCCGGCTCCAGCGGAGCGCAAGAGGCTCCCGCCGGCTCATCCCCGCCGCACCAGTTCCAGCGCCTGGCTTGTATAGAAGCCACTCGAGATGCGCTGGGTGCGGCCGGCGTCCCAGCCGCGAACCGTCGACAGCGCCCCGCGCAGCGCCTGCTCGGCCATCGGCTCGAGGCCGGGGGCGCGCTTGGCGTTGGGGAAAAGGCGGCCGACCGCATGCATCGCGGCGAGCGCCGGCGTGCGCGGCGCGAAGGTGAGGATGATGCTCCGCCGCGTCCGCGACGCGAGCGAGGCGACGACCGCCGCAATCGCATCGAGCGGGTAGTGGATCAGCGAGTCCATCGCGACGACATGATCGAATTCGCCGAGCGACGGGTCGGCCATGTCGGCGACGCGCCAGTCGATCCGCCCGGGGGCGGCGAAGCCCGGCGCACGGTCGCGGGCGACGTTGACGAGGCCGCTCGCGACATCGACGGCAGTGACGTCGGCGCCGCGGTGCGCCGCCTCCACCGACAGCGCGCCGGTGCCGCAGCCGGCATCGAGCAGGCGGACGCCGTGCATGTCGGCAGGCAGCCAGTCGAGGATGGTCGCGCGCATCGCGTCGCGGCCGGCACGGACGGTGCGGCGGACGCGGCCGACGGGCGCGTCCGAGGTCAGCTGTTCCCAGGCATGCCGCGCCGTGCGGTCGAAATAATGCTCGAGCCGCTCGCGCTGCGCCGCATAGCCGGGGACGTGGCCAGCACTCATCATTCGAATCCCAGGAAGTCGAAGATGTCGCGGTCCTTCATCGGCTTCGCCTCGAGCGGGTCGACGCCCGCCCAGAGCTGGGCCGCGAGGCGCAAATATTCGGCGCGCGCCAGTTCGACCTCGGCGCTGTTCTCCATTTCGAACAGCGTGCACTTCTTCAGCCGCGAGCGGCGGATGGCGTCGAGATCGGGGAAGTGGGCGAGCCGCTTCATGCCGGTCGCCTCGCCGAAGCGGTCGATCTCGTCGGTCGCCGCCGAGCGGTTGGCGACGACGCCGGCGACGCGGACGTCGTAGTTCTTCGCCTTGGCGTTGATGGCGGCGACGATGCGGTTCATCGCGAAGATCGAGTCGAAGTCGTTGGCGGCGACGACGAGCGCGCGCTCGGCGTGCTGGAGCGGCGCTGCGAAACCGCCGCACACGACATCGCCGAGCACGTCGAAGATCACGACGTCGGTGTCTTCCAGAAGATGGTGCTGCTTCAGCAGCTTGACCGTCTGCCCGACGACATAGCCGCCGCAGCCGGTGCCGGCCGGCGGGCCGCCCGCCTCGACGCAGCGAACGCCGTTGAAGCCCTCGAACGTGTAGTCCTCGGGGCGCAGCTCCTCGGCATGGAACTCAACGCTTTCGAGCACGTCGATGACGGTCGGCATCATCCGCTTCGTGAGCGTGAAGGTGCTATCGTGCTTGGGGTCGCAGCCGATCTGCAGGACGCGGTGGCCGAGCAGGGAGAAGGCCGCCGACAAGTTCGACGAGGTCGTCGACTTGCCGATGCCGCCCTTCCCATAGACGGCGAACACCTTGGCCTTGCCGATGCGAAGGCCCGGGTCCAGGTGGACCTGGACGCTGCCCTCGCCATCGAGGTGCCGGTTCGGGGGATCGAGTAGCGCCATGATTACCTCATTCCGCAGCGACCAGGCCCTCGAGCCTGTCTTCGATGTCGTCGCTGGCCGCACGCAGGGCCGCGAGCGTGGCTTCGTCGGGTGACCAGAATTCGCGATCGCTGGCCTCGAGCAGGCGATCGGCGACGCGCGCCGAGGCCTTGGCGTTGAGCTTCGTCAGCCGTGCCCGCATCTCGGGATCGAGAACGAAGGTCTCGCTGATCCGCTGATAGACCCAGGGCGCGACCTCGCCGGTCGTCGCCGACCAGCCGACGGTGGCGGTCAGGTGGCTTTCGATCTGGCGGACACCCTCGTAGCCGTGGCGCAGCATGCCCTCGTACCAGCCGGGATTGAGCATCCGCGTGCGGGTCTCGAGTTCGACCTGTTCGGAGAGCGTGCGGACCTTGGCGGGGCCGCCGCGGGTCGCATCGACGATGTAGATGGGCGCCGCCTCGCCGCCGCGGGCGCGCGCCACCGAGCGGCTGACGCCGCCAAGCGTATCCACATATTGATCGATGTCGGTGATCCCGAGTTCGACCGATTCGAGGTTCTGGTAGGTGAGCTCGACGGTCGCGAGCGCGCTCTTCAGCATCGCGCGCTGCTCGACCGGCGCGCCGAGGCGGCCATAGGCGAAGCCCTTGCGGCGCTCGAACGCCTCGGCGAGCTCGTCGGGGTCGGCCCAGGCGCCGCCATCGACGAGCTGGTTGACGTTGGCCCCGTACGCCCCTTCGGCGTTCGAAAAGACGCGCAGGCTCGCCGTCTCGAGATCGCAATTGTGCTGCGCCATGTGCGCCAGGCTGTGCTTGCGCACGAAGTTCAGATGCTCGGGCTCGTCGGCGGCGCTGGCGAGGAAGGCCGCTTCGGCGAGGAGCCGGGTCTGGAAGGGCAGCAGGTCGCGGAAGATGCCCGACAGCGTTGCGACCACGTCGATGCGCGGACGGCCGAGCTCTTCGAGCGGGATCAGTTCGGCGCCCGCGAGGCGGCCATAGCTGTCGCGCCGCGGACGCGCGCCGAGCAACGCCAGCGCCTGCGCGATCTGTGCGCCCTCGCTCTTCAGATTGTCGCTGCCCCACAGCACCATCGCAAGGCTTTCGGGGAGCGGACTGCCGTCGGCGGTGTGGCGCTCCAGCAGCCGCTCGGCAGCCGCCGCGCCCTCGTGCACCGCGAAGGAGGAGGGGATGCGAAACGGGTCGAAGCCGTGGACGTTGCGGCCCGTCGGCAGCATCTCCGGATTGCGCAGGATGTCGCCACCCGGTGCGGGCCGGACGAAGCGCCCGTCGAGCGCGTGGACGACCGCGCCGAGCTCGTCGGTCGCATCGAGACCGTCAGCCGCGCGGGCGCGATCCTCGGGCGGAAGCGCGGCGAGAAAGCGCTCGCGCGCCTCGCCCTGCGGCATCGCGCCAAGGACATGAAGCCCGTCCGGCACCAGCGTCTGCTCGACCTCGTAGAGGCGGGCCGGAAGATCGGCGAGCGGAACGTTTGCGAGATCGACCGCCTCGGCCGCCTCGGCGATCAGCGCCTCCAGCGACTCGCGCTCGGCTTGCGCATCGGACGCGCTGGCGCGCCAGCGGTCGAGCAGGCCGCGCAGTTCGCTGAGGCCCTTGTAGAGCCCAACCTCGTTGAGCGGCGGGGTCAGATAGCTGACCAGCGTCGCCGCCGACCGCCGCTTGGCGATCATGCCCTCCGAAGGATTGTTGGCCGCATAGAGATAGAAATTGGGCAGGTCGCCGATCAGCCGCTCCGGCCAGTCGTCGTTGTTGAGGCCGACCTGCTTGCCCGGCATGAATTCCAGTGCGCCGTGGGTGCCGAAATGCAGGACCGCATCAGCGCGGTAGTCCTCGCGCAGCCAGCGGTAGAAGGCCGAGAAGGCGTGCGTCGGGGCGAAGCCGCCCTCGTAGAGCAGCCGCATCGGATCGCCCTCGTAGCCGAAGGCGGGCTGGATTCCGACGAAGACGTTGCCGAAATGCGCGCCGAGGACATGGATGGTGCCGCCGTCGCTCTGCTGACGGCCGGGCGCCGGGCCCCACTGCGCCTCGATCTGCTTGAGGTAGGGCTCGCGGCGGACGTGATCGTCGGCGGGGATTCGCGCGGCGACGTTGGCGTCGGCGCCATAGCGCTCCGAATTGCCGCCGAGCACCGCCTCGCGCAGCGCGTCCGCGCTCTCCGGCACGTCGACCGAATAGCCCTCGGCGGCGAGCCGGCCGAGCGTTGCGTGCACCGACTCCCAGACCGCCAGATAGGCCGCCGTCCCGACCGCGCCCGAATTGGGCGGGAAGTTGAACAGCACGGTCGCGATCCTGCGCTCGGCGCGCGCCCGACGGCGCAGCGCAATCAGCCGCGCGGTCTTCGCGGCAAGGGCCGCGGCGCGTTCCGGATCGCTCGTCATCGCGCCGGTGCGGCCCTCGCCGGCGTCGCGGCCGCCGAACACGGTCGGGCAGGTGCCGCCGTCGAGCTCGGGGATGGCGACCATCATCGTCGCTTCGAGCGGCATCAGCCCGCGCTCGCCCTTGCGCCACGTCTCCAGCGTCTGGAATTCGAGCGGGTGGGCGGCGATGTAGGGAATGTCGAGCCCGGCCAGCACGTCGGCGGCGGCGGTCGAGTCGTTGTAGGCCGGCCCGCCGATGAGCGAGAAACCGGTCAGGTTCACCATCGCGTCGATAACCGCCTTGCCGCCCGCCACGAAGAAGCGCTCGATCGCCGGGCGGGCGTCGAGCCCCGAGGCGAAGGCCGGAATGACGCGCAGCCCCTGCGCTTCCATGGCGCGGATCGCGCCGTCGTAATGGCCGGTGTCGCGCCCGAGCAGATAGGAGCGCAGCATCAGCAACCCGACTGTGCCGCGCTCGCCGCCTCCGCCGGGCAGCGCGTCGGCGCGCTCGGCGATGCGGCCGACGGCGTCCGGGTGATAGACGCCGACCTCCGGGTAGGTGCGCGGCTCGCTGGCGGGCGTGGCGCCGCGACGGGCGCGCCGCGCGCCGTCGGCGTAGCGGTCGATCAGAGCGCGGACCATCGAGACGACATTCTCGTCCGAGGCCGCGATCCAATATTGGAGGGTGAGGAAATAGGCCCGCACGTCCTGCGCGGTGCCGGGGATGAACTTCAGCAGCTTGGGCAGGCGGCGCAGCACCTTCATCTGCCCCGCGCCCGAGCTCGCGCCCGGCTTGCCCGAGCCGCGCAGCCGCTTCAGCAGCGCCAGCGGCCCCTTGGCGGGCGTGTCCATGCGGTAGCCGCCCATGCGGGTCAGCCGGACGATCTCGGTGCCCGACATCAGGCCGAGCATCGCGTCGCACTCCTCGCGCCGCGCCTGCAGCGCCGGGAGCACCGCCTGGATATGGTCGTCGATGAACAGCATCGTCGCGATGACGATGTCGCCCTGCGCGATGTCGGCGCGGCAGGCGTCGAGCAGCGAGGGGTCGGTTTCCCACTCGCAGGCGGCATGCAGGCCGATGCTGATGCCTTCGGCGGCGAGCGTGGCGTTGGCGCGCTCGATCGCACCGCTGAGGTGGTGATCGAGCGTCACGATGACGACGCGGACGGTTCCCTCAGCGGCCATAGAAGGCCTTCGCATCATAAAGGGTGGCGAGATCGATGCGTGCGATGCCCTGCTGGGCGGCAAACGCCTCGGTGTTGCGGCGCGCCTTGCCGCGCACGAAGAAGGGGATCTTCTTCAGCTCGGTTTCGGCCTCGGGCGTCCAGCCGGCGACGACCGGCGCCTCGACGACCATCGCCGAGCCGGTGTCGGGAACGACGGTCAGCACCGGCGGCGTGTGCCCCGCGCCGAGGTGCGAGGGCCCGGCCTCGTCATGGAATTCGGGATCGTCGCGGAACATCGCGAGCAGATGCTCCTCGAGCCCCATCACCAGCGGATGCACCCAGGTGTCGAACAGCACGTTCGCGCCCTCGAAGCCCATCTGCGGGCTGTGGCGCGCCGGGAAGTCCTGGACGTGCGCCGGCGAGGAGATCACCGCGCACGGAATGCGCAGGCGCTTGGCGATGTGGCGCTCCATCTGGGTGCCAAGCACCAGCTCT
Organism: Alphaproteobacteria bacterium; assembly: GCA_020249025.1. Taxonomy (GTDB): domain Bacteria; phylum Pseudomonadota; class Alphaproteobacteria; order Sphingomonadales; family Sphingomonadaceae; genus JADCGM01. Next base: position 10,564 of record JADCGM010000157.1, on the reverse strand, counting down.
GGCTGGAGCGCGGCGATCGCGTCCTCCACTTCGAGATGATCGTCGGTGATGAGCGGCTTGACGCCGTAGCGTTCGGCGGCGGTGCGCACCTCGCGGGCGAATTCGCGATTGTAGCAGCCGAGCCCGACCACCTCGAAGCCCAGTTCGTCGGCGGCGACGCGGGCGGCGGCGACGGCGTGGGTCGCATCGCCGAAGATGAAGACGCGCTTGCCGGTCAGGTAGTTCGAATCGACCGAGCGGCTCCACCATGGCAACCGCGAGGCGGCGGCGTCGAGGGCGGCGGTCGGGTCGATACCGGCGAGCGCCGCCACCTCCTCGACGAATTCGGCGGTCGCGCCGACGCCGATGGGCACGGTGCGCACCGTCGGCATGCCGTGGGTCTGTTCGAGCCAGCGTGCGGCCTCGGCCCCGATCTCGGGGTAGAGCAGGATGTTGAAGTTGGCGTCCGGGAGGCGCGCGACATCGTCGGCGGTGGCGCCGAGCGGGGCGACGACGTTGACGTCGACCCCGAGCATGTCGAGCAGCTTGCGGATCTCCTCGACATCGTCGCGATGGCGGAAGCCAAGCGCGCAGGGCCCCAGGAGGTTTGCGCGCGGCCGTCCGGGGAGGCGAACGGCCGCGCGCTCGGCCGGGCACAAGGTCCGGACGAGACGGTAGAAGGTTTCGGCCGCGCCCCAGTGCTCCTTGCGCTGGTAGCTCGGCAGTTCGAGCGGGACGACGGTCGCCGGGAGGCGCAGCGCCTCGGCGAGGCCTCCGGGGTCGTCCTGGATGAGTTCGGCGGTGCACGACGCGCCGACGAGCAGCACGTCCGGCTGGAAGCGGGCGTGGGCGTCAGCCACCGTGCGCTTGAACAGCGTCGCTGTGTCGCTGCCGAGGTCGCGGCCCTCGAAGGTGGTGTAGGTGACCGGCGGGCGTGCCGAGCGGCGCTCGATCATCGTGAACAGAAGATCGGCGTAGGTGTCACCCTGCGGCGCGTGCAGCACGAGGTGCACGCCCTTCATCGCCGTCGCGACCCGCATGGCCCCGACGTGGGGCGGCCCTTCATAGGTCCAGACGGCGAGCTGCATGGCGCTAAACCCGCAACAGGTCGCGACGGCGCAGCGGCCGTGCGAACAGTTCGGCGAGATCGCCCGCCTGGTCGAACCCGTGGATGGGCGAGAAGACAAGCTCGATCGCCCATTTGGTCGCCAGCCCCTCCGCCTCCAGCGGATTGGCGAGGCCGAGCCCGCAGACGGTGAGATCGGGGCGCGCCGCGCGAACGCGGTCGAGCTGGAGATCGACGTCCTGACCCTCGCTGACCGTCGTGCCCTCGGGCAGGGCGGCGAGATCGTCGGCAACGATCGTGCGGTCGAGATAGGGCGTGCCGACCTCGACCGGGACCATGCCGAGCTCGACCGACAGGAAGCGCGCCAGCGGCACCTCGAGCTGCGAGTCGGGCATGAAGAAGATGCGCTTGCCGGCGAGCTTCTCGGCGTGGCGGGCGAGCGCGCGCTTGGCGCGTTCGCGGCCCGGCGCGATGACGCGGCGGAAGGTCATTTCATCGACGCCGAAGGCGCGCGCCGCGGCATGAAGCCAGGCGGTCGTCCCTTCCGCGCCGAAGGGGAACTGGGCAGTCAGCAGCTTCGCGCCGCGCGATTCGAGGGCCCGGGCGGCGGTGCCGATGAAAGGCTGGGCAAGCAGCAGCCGGGTCGACGGACCGACGGCGGGCAGCGTCGCGGTGCCGCGCGGCGGGAAAAAGTCGACCTGCTCGATGCCCATTTCGGCGAACAGGCGGCGGAACTGGTCCTCGACGACGTCTGGGAGCGTTCCCGCCACCATCAGCCGCGGCGGCGAGTCGGCGGCGAGCACCGGAAGCTCCGGCACCATCGCGGCCAGGCAGGCGTCCTCGCCCTGGGTGAAGGTCGTCTCGATGCCCGAGCCCGAGTAGCTGAGGATGCGGACGCCGGGGCGTTCGCCCTGCAGCCGCGAGGCGGCGCGGGACAGATCGAGCTTGATCACCTCCGACGGGCAACTTCCGACGAGGAACAGCGTGCGGATGTCCGGACGGCGCTCGAGCAGGCGGCCGACGACTCGGTCGAGCTCGGCGTTCATGTCGGCGAGGCCGGCGAGATCGCGCTCCTCGATGATCGCGGTCGCGAATCGGGGTTCGGCGAAGATCATCACGCCGGCGGCCGACTGGAGAAGATGCGCACAGGTGCGCGAGCCGACGACGAGGAAGAAGGCGTCGGGCATCTTGCGATGCAGCCAGACGATGCCGGTGAGGCCGCAGAAGACCTCGCGCTGGCCGCGTTCGCGCAGGACGGGCTGGACGCCCTCGGCGAGTCGCGGCGCGCTCACGACAGGGTCCCCTGCAGGCGCGCGGCGCGCAGTTTCAGAAGGAATTGCGCGGCGTTGACGACATAGGCCGCATAGCCGGCGAGCGCGACGAGCATGCGCTCCTCGATCGTGCCGTAGCCGCCGAGCAGCATCACGAGATAGGCCGTGTGCAGGGCGATGACGCCCATGCTGACGACGTCTTCCCAGAAGAAGGCGGGCGCGAACAGCCAGTGGCCGAAAACCTCGCGCTCCCAGATCGAGCCGGTGACCATGATCGCGTAGAGCGCGACCGTCTTGGCGACGACCGAGGCGTCGGCAGCGAAGGCGCCCTCGCCGGTCGCGAGGAAACGCGACACGAGCCAGAGGCTGACAAGGAAGATCGCGAACTGCAGCGGGGCGAGGATGCCCTGCACCAGAGTCCAGGGAGTCGCATCGCGCCGACGGCGCTCCTCCGCCGTGTAAAGCGCGGGCCGCACCGTGGTCGCGGGAATGCGCCGATCGGCCATCCATTCCTCCCCAGTTGAGATTGCAGGCTATGGCCGAAGGGTCGAAGTGTCAATCAAAGCTTACGTCCAGAATAATTTACGGACTCCGGGCCCGATGCATTGACTCGGCCAGCCAAAGGCGTAGCTTTCGGCGCAGTAACGGCAGCGTTCACGCTTCCGGGGGGTGACCTGGCAAAGGGCTGCCAAGCCGACTCTCGCGCACGACAGGAGCCTGAGATGGCGTCCGTGCTTGGGGCAGGATCACGACAACTTCGCCGGACGAAGTCGGTGGCGTTCGCCGAACGCCCGCGCGGTCTCGTCAGCGAATCGATGGTCATGGAGATCGCGTCGCGCCTGATCGGCGACGGCGGCGTGCGCACGCTCGAGGCACGCGGCATCGCGCCTGCGGACGTCCAAACCTTCGTTACCAACGCGCTCGAGGGCGAAACCGCCGATCTCGTCGCCCAGGTCGATTCGCATCTGGCCGACGGGGTGCCGCTGGAGACTGTGTTCGTCGACCTGCTTGCCCCGGCCGCCCGCCGGATCGGCGAGTTCTGGGACGACGACTCGGCCGAGTTCGTCGATGTCACCATGGCCTTGTGGCGATTGCAGGAACTGCTCCACGAGGTGGCGTGGCGGACGCCGAACTTCGCGCGCTATGCCTCCGGCGACCGCTTCGCGCTGTTCGCGCCCTTCCCGGGCGACCAGCACAGTTTCGGAACCGCAATGATCGCCGAGTGCTTCTCGCGCGCGGGCTGGGGCACCGAGCTGCTGACCGGTGCGGGACGCGCGGAATTGCTGGGTGCGGTCAGCGCCAACCACTTCGATCTCATCGCGTTGACGGTCAGTTGTGACTGCAATATCGACGCGCTCTCCTCTCTGGTCCGGGCGGTGCGCAGCGTGTCCCACAACCCACAAGCTCTCGTGATGCTCGGCGGTCGCGCGATCGCCGAGAACCCCGGGCTCGCCGAAGCCGCGGGCGCGGACGCCACGGCGGGCACGGCGCTTGAGGCGCTCCAGATGGCCGGAGAATTGCTCGACAGCCGCAGCGCTGTCGTGGTCCGCTGACGACGCCCGCCGTGCTTGATCCCCGCGACAGCCTCGAGCTCTCGCTCGGCTTCAACAATCCCGAACAGTCGCCCGGGCCGCTCGACGCGGCGGCGGCCTCGCAGCTCGCGAGCCAGGCCGGCGAGCTGGTGCTCGTGCTCGACCCCGATGGGACCATTCTCGATGTCGCCGCCGGCCGGCGCGAACTCGGCGAGGTGCGCCAGTGGATCGGCCGCGCCTGGGTCGACACCGTCACCGTCGAGAGCCGGCCCAAGGTCGAGGAAATGCTCAGCGGCAGCCGCCGCTCGGGCTGGCGGCAGATCAATCACCAGCTCGGCGACAGCGGTCTGCCGATGCGCTACCGCCTGCTGTCGCTCGGCAGCGGCGGCTTCCTCGCCATCGGCCGGGACCTCAGCGCCACCGCGGCGCTGCAGCAGCGGCTGCTGCAGGTCCAGCAGTCGCTGGAGCGGGACCATATGCGGCTCCGGCAGGCGGAGGCCCGCTACCGCATGCTGTTCGACCGCAGCGGCGAGGCGATGGTCATCGCCGAGGCGGGATCGGGCCGGGTCCGGGAGATCAATCCGCCGGCGGCGGCGCTGGTCGGCGCACTGCCGTCCTCCGCCAAGGCTGTCACCGGGCTGTTCGCTGCGGAGGATCGCGACACCATCGTCGCCTTTCTCGGGGCCGTCACCGCCGGCGCGCTGGTCGTGCCGCTGCGCGTCCGGCTGGCAGGCGACGGACGGGAGGTGACGGTGACCGCCTCGGCCTTCCGGCAGGAAGGCGCGAGCTTCCATCTGCTGCGCATCGGCGACGGCAGCCGCCGCGGCGCACCTGACACCGACCAGCGCCTTCTCGACATGCTCGAGCAGATGCCGGACGCGTTCGTGGTGACGGATGCGGAGCTGCGGATCGTCAGCGCCAACACCGCCTTCGCCGAGCTCGCACAGGCGACGTCAATGGCGCAGCTGCGCGGCCGGCAGCTCGCGGAACTGCTCGGACGGCCGGGCATCGATCTCGATCTCATTCTCGGCCAGCTCGCCGAGCATCCGACCGTTCGCAACGTCGCGACGATCCTGTTCGGCGTCGACGGCGGGCAGGAGGAGGTCGAGGTGTCGGCCGCGCGCGGCGGCAGCGGCGGCGAGGGCTTCGGCTTCTGCATCCGCCCGGTCGGCCGCCGGCTGCGCGACCTGCCGCCGGTCGAGCGTGATCTGCCGCGCTCGGTCGAGCAGCTCACCGAACTCGTCGGCCGGATGCCGCTCAAATCGATCGTGCGCGAAAGCACCGATCTCATCGAGCGGCTCTGCATCGAGGCGGCGCTCGCCTACACTTCCGACAACCGCGCCTCGGCCGCCGAAATCCTCGGCCTCAGCCGCCAGAGCCTCTACTCCAAGCTGCATCGTCACGGCCTCGGCAACCTGTCGGGCGCCGAGGACTGACGCCGCCCCGAGCGGACCAGTCCAGGGCGCGTTCCAGCACATCCACGAGTGTCAGCCCGGCTTGACGGATAGGGGTGTCAGGCATAGCCTCCTCATATGCCGGGGACCGCATCACCCGCCTTGCGAATCACGCGTCCGGCGCTGGCGGATGTGGTGGAGCTGTCGAAGCCGATCACCTGGTTTCCGCCGATGTGGGCCTTCCTGTGCGGCGTCGTGTCGTCGGGTGAGCCGGTCGCCGAACGCTGGGCCTTCCTGCTCGCCGGCCTGCTGCTGACCGGACCGCTGGTCTGCGGGACGAGTCAGGCGATCAACGACTGGTTCGACCGCCATGTAGACGCCATCAACGAGCCCGGCCGCCCGATTCCGTCGGGCCGGATCCCGGGGCGCTGGGGATTGGGCATCGCGATCGCCGGCACGATCGCCGCGCTCATCGTGTCCTTCCTGACCGGGTTCTGGGTGTTCGCGGCGACCTGTCTCGGCCTCGTCTGCGCCTGGATCTACAGCGCGCCGCCGCTGCGGCTGAAGGCGAGCGGCTGGTGGGGGCCGGCGACCGTCGCGTTGACCTATGAGGGGCTGACCTGGTTCACCGGCGCGTCGGTGATGCTCGGCGGCCTGCCGACCGTCCATACGCTGGCGATCCTGCTGCTCTACAGCTTCGGCGCCTGGGGCATCATGACCCTCAACGATTTCAAGGCGGTCGAGGGCGACAGCGCCATGGGCGTGCGCTCGATTCCGGTGCTGCTCGGCACCCGCACCGCAGCCCTTCTCGCCTGTGCAGTGATGGCTCTGCCGCAGATCGTCGTCGTCGTGTTGCTGGCGCGCTGGACGAGCCCGGCGGCGGCCGCCGCGGTGGCGGCGTCGCTCGGCGTCCAGCTGCTGCTGATGCTGCGGCTGCTGCGCGATCCGCGCCGTTTCGCCCCCTGGTACAACGCCACGGGCACCACGCTTTACGTCCTTGGAATGCTGGCCGCCGCATTCGGCCTGGGAGCAGCGTCATGACCGGAATGAGTTGGCCGCAGATCGTGCGCCTCGGCTTCGTGCAGTTCGCGATCGGGGCGATGGCGATGCTCGCCACATCGCTCCTCAACCGCGTCATGGTGGTCGAGCTGGCGCTAGCCGCTGCGGTCCCAGCGGGACTCGTCGCCTGGCATTATGTCGTGCAGCTGTCGCGGCCGCTGTGGGGCCATGGCTCCGACAGCGGGCGGCGGCGGACGCCCTGGATCATCGGCGGCATGGGCGTTCTCGGCATGGGCACGATGCTCGCGGTCGATGCGACGGCGGTCATCGGATCGAACTTCGCGATGGGGCTGACCCTCGCCATCGTCGCCTTCGCGCTGATCGGCGCGGGCGTCGGCGCGGCCGGCACCTCGCTGCTGGCGCTGCTCGCGACCCATGTCGCGCACGAGCGCCGGGCGGCGGCGGCGGCGATCACCTGGATCCTCATGGTCGCCGGCATCATCGTCGCGGCCGGCACCGCCGGCAGCCTGCTCGAACCCTTCTCGATCCAGCGCCTGGCGCAGGTCGCCGGCGGGGTCGTACTCGTCGCCTTCCTCGTCGCGCTCGTCGCCGTCGCGGGCGTCGAGGATGCGCAAACGACGCCGAAGCCCTCACCCACCGCCGCACCGCCGGCCGACTTCCGCGAAGCGCTCGCCGAGATCCGCGGCGACGCCGAGGCGCGGCGCTTCACGCTCTTCGTCTTCGTCTCGATGCTCGCCTACAGCATGCAGGACCTGATCCTCGAGCCGTTCGCCGGGCTGGTCTTCGCGATGTCGCCGGCCGCCTCGACCAAACTGTCAGGCCTGCAGCACAGCGGCGTCCTTATCGGAATGATCCTCGCCGGGCTCGGCGGCAGCGCCTTTGCGGGGCGGCGGCCGGGCGATCTCCGGCCGTGGATCACTTTCGGCTGCGTCGCCTCGGCGCTCGCGCTCGGCGGGCTGGCGATGGCCGCCGAGGTCGGGCCGGGCTGGCCGATCGCGGCCAATGTCGCGTTGCTCGGCTTTGCCAATGGAGTTTTCGCGGTTTCGGCAATCGGGGCGATGATGGGCCTCGCCGGAGCCGGCACGCGCGCGCGGGAGGGCATGCGAATGGGCATCTGGGGGGCCGCACAGGCCATAGCGTTCGGGCTCGGCGGGGTGATCGGCGCGGTCGGCGTCGACATCATGCGGGCGATCACCGGGGCGACCGCCCCCTCCTTCCAACTGATCTTCGCCGCCGAGGCGGTGCTGTTCCTCGGCGCCGCGATCATGGCGGCGCGACCGCCGGCCGCGAGCCGTGCGGTGATGGGGCCGGCGTCGTGAGCGCCGCGATCTACGACGCCGTGATCGTCGGCGGCGGGCCCTGTGGGGCGACCGCGGCGACCGATCTGGCCCGCGCTGGGCGCAAGGTCGTGCTTCTCGACCGCGCCGGGCGCATCAAGCCGTGCGGCGGCGCGATCCCGCCGCGGCTGATCGAGGATTTCCAGATCCCCGACCATCTGCTCGTCGCCAAGGCGCGCGCGGCGCGGATGGTCGCGCCGTCGGACTCGGTGGTCGACATGCCGGTCGGCGACGGCTTCGTCGGCATGGTCGACCGCGACGTGTTCGACGAGTGGCTGCGCGTCCGCGCCGCCGGGGCCGGGGCCGAGCGGCGCACCGGCACCTTCGAGTCGGTCGATCACGACAGCGATGGCACCACGCTCGTCCGCTACCGGCTCGAGCGCGGCGGCGAGATCGAGACGATCCGCACTCGTGCGGTGATTGGCGCCGATGGCGCGCGATCGGGCGTGGCGCGGCAGTCGATCCCGGGCGCGGAGCGGATGCCCTGCGTCTTCGCCTACCACGAGGTCATCGACACGCCCGTCGACAACTTCGACGGCTCGCGCTGCGACGTCTACTATCAGGGCGACGTGTCGCCGGACTTCTACGGCTGGGTGTTCCCGCATGGGGCGCACAGCAGCGTCGGGGTCGGCAGCGCCAACAAGGGCTTCGCGCTGCGCGAGGCGACGGCGCTGCTGCGCGAGCGCGCGGGCCTCACGGGGGCTGCGACGGTGCGCTGCGAAGGCGCGCCGATCCCGCTCAAACCCCTGAAACGCTGGGACAACGGCCGCGACGTGCTGGTCGCGGGCGATGCCGCAGGCGTGGTCGCACCGGCCTCGGGCGAGGGCATCTATTATGCGATGTGTTCGGGGCGGATGGCGGCGGAGGCGGTCGACAAGTTCCTCGCCACCGGCAAGGTCAGCGCGCTGAAGCACGCGCGCCGCCAGTTCATGCGCGAACACGGCCGCGTGTTCCTCATCCTCCGGATCATGCAGTATTTCTGGTACTCGTCCGACGCGCGGCGCGAGCGCTTCGTCAAGATGTGCGCCGACAAGGATGTCCAGCAGCTCACCTGGCAGGCCTATATGCACAAACGGCTCGTGCGCGCCCGGCCGCTGGCGCATGCCAAGATCTTCGGGAAGGATCTCGCCCATCTGTTCGGGCTGATCCCGGCGCGGTCATGAACCGGTCCTGGCCCCTTCCGACCGCGCTCGCGGCGCTGGCGGCATACATGCTGTCTGTGCTCGGTGCGACGATCACCCGGCTCGATCCCTGGTATCACGGGCTCCAACGCCCCGAATGGGCGCCGCCCGACGCCGCCTTCGGCGTCATCTGGACGGTGATCTTCGCCTGCGCCGTGCTCGCTGCGATCACGGCATGGCGCGCCGCGCCGACGCGGAGCGAAGCCTCGACTCTCGTCGGGCTGTTCGCGGTCAACGGCTTTCTCGGCATCCTGTGGAGCCTGCTGTTCTTCCGGCTCGAACGGCCGGACTGGGCGCTGGCCGAGCTGGTGCTGTTCTGGCTGTCGGTCGCGGTTCTGATCGTCGCCTGCGGGCGCTACTCACGCGCCGCTGCCGTGCTGCTGCTGCCCTATATCGCGTGGGTCAGCTTCGCCGGCGTGCTTAATTTCGAGATCGTCGCCCGCAACGGCCCGTTCTGAGATGAGTGGGCCGCTCAGCGCCTGGTTCGAGAGCGGCCGCGCGATCAACGTCGTGCTCGCGGTGTTCCTGCTGGAAGCGATCTGGCTCGTCGTCTCCGGTCGGATGAGATGGTTCGCGGCGGCAGCGGCGTTGCTGCCGGGCGTCGCGATGGTTCTCGCGCTACGCATCGTCATCGCCGATGGCGACTGGCTCTGGGTGGCGCTGTTGCTGACCCTGGCGTTCCCGGTTCACCTCGCCGACCTCGTGCACCGCGGCGTCCTGCGCCGCGGCCGGACGTCGCGCGCGCGCCAAGCCTGATCGGATCGTCATGCAGTTCCTCGATATCCGCGACCGGCTCTTGGGCGAGGTGCATGCGCGGCCGGCGACGCCGCTGGTCGCACCCGTTCTGGCGACGCGGATCACGACGCTGTCGGGCGTCGAGGGCGGCGATGCCGATCGGGCGCACATGGCGGCGCTCTGCCAGCGCTTCAAACGCTCGCCGCCGCAGCCGCATGCGAGCTGGGCCAAGCTCGATGTCGGGGCGTGGCAGCTGCGCTGGGAGCGGCATTCCGAATTTTCGAGCTGGACCTTCTTCCGCCGCAGCACCGCCCGCGATCAGGCGACCGCGCTCGACGAGGTCCCGCAGGACTGGATCGATGCGCTGCCCGGCCCGGTGCTCGTGTTCTGCACGCTGACCGTCGGCGAAGAGGCGGACGACTTTGCCGCGCGGCTCGATCCGCACGATGCACTGATCGCCTCCGACGTATTGGGCGGGGCGGCGCGGGTCGTCACCGATCTGCGCGCCGACGGGCGCGGCATGACGCGCTTCGATCTGGTGATGCGGCGGGCGGACCCGATCGTGACCGGCCGGCTGGTGCTCAACCTCCTTGAGATCGAGACCTATCGGCTGATGGCGCTGCTGGCCTTCCCGCTTGCCGGCGAGACCGCGCAGTCGCTGCGGCGGCTCGAGGACGAGGCCGGGCAGCTGGTGACCCGGCTGGCCGAGAACCTCGGCGTCGATGACGACCGGGCGCTGCTGACCCGGCTCGTCGGTCTGTCCGGCGAGGCGGAGGCGCTCAACGCCCGGACGAGTTTCCGTTTCGGGGCGGCGCAGGCCTATTACGACATCGTCCACGACCGTATCGCCAGCCTGCAGGAGCAGGCGCTGGGCGGGATGCAGACGCTGGGCGCGTTCATGGATCGGCGGCTCGGCCCCGCAATGCGGACGTGCCGCTCGGTCGCCGAACGGCAGGCGACCGTGATCGATCGCTTGGCGCGCGCCGGACAGATGCTCAACACCCGTGTCGAGCTGGTGACGCAGGAAATCAACGCCGGGTTGCTCGCCT
>JADCGM010000156.1 GCA_020249025.1 Alphaproteobacteria bacterium | reverse complement strand
GTGAAGGAGCGCCTGGGCAAGCCCGCCATCGTCATCGCGGTCGACGACGCCAATGTTGGCAAGGGCTCGGGCCGGTCGCTGGCGGGCGTCGACCTCGGCGGCGCGGTGCTGGCGGCGAAGGACAGCGGGCTGCTCGTCGCCGGCGGCGGCCACGCGATGGCGGCGGGGCTGACGGTCGAGGCCGACAAGATCGCGCCGCTGACCGAATTCCTCAACGAACGCCTCGCCGCCGATGTGGCGCGGGCGCGCGATGCGCAGGCGCTGCTGCTCGATGCGGCGCTCGCGCCCTCGGGCGTCTCGGTTGATCTCGCCGAGGCGCTGGAGGGAGCCGGGCCTTACGGTTCGGGCTGGCCGCAGCCGCGGGTGGCGGCCGGGCCGTTCAGTATCGTCAAGTGCGACCGGGTCGGGACCGACCATGTCCGGGTCGTCGCAGCAGGGGCGGATGGCGGGCGGCTGAAGGCGGTGGCGTTCCGCCAGGCCTCCACGCCGCTCGGTCAGTCGTTGCTCAATGCACGCGGGCGGCGCGTCTATCTCGCCGGGCGGATCAAGCGCGACGATTGGGGGTCGCGCCCGTCCGCCGAGCTTCACATCGAGGACGCGGCCTGGGCCGACTGAGTGGCGATGGCGGCGGCGACCTGCGCGCCCGACTCGCGGAACACCACCTCGCGCAGGAAGCGCATGCGGTTGGGGGCGCGGCTGCGCAGCAGCTCCGGCGCATACCGATAGGCGACGACGCTTTCGGCGAAATCCTCGGCAAGGTTCGTCATCGCATAACGCGACACCCGCGAGGTCGGCAGCCCGGCGCGGCGGGCGAGGAACGCGTCGGCGAGCGCGGCGTCGGCCCAGGCGCTGCTCCAGCCCTCGGCCTTGCCGCGGGTGCGGGCGAGCTCATGGGCGAATTCGTGAAGCGCGGCGGCGCGGCGCTGGCCCTGCGGCAGCGCCGCCCAGGCCGGGCCGAAGCGAAGGCCGACTTCGCCGCTGCCGTTGATCGCGACGATGGTCTCGGCCGGATCGGTGATGGCGAGCGCGCTGCGATAGCGGTCGAGCTTTTCGTCGCGCAGCAGCAGCCGCTCGCGCCCGCCGGTCGCCAGCGGCGCATCGGCGGCGGCGGCAAGCACCGCGTCGAGCTCGTCGGCGGTCCAGGCGCGGGTGCCGGCGCGGCCCAGGTGCGAGCCGTTGAAGCCATAGTCGACATAGAGGCGCAGGAGGCGCTCGCCGACCCCCGCGCCGAAGACGGCATCCATCGCGCATACGGGTGTGTCGCAGGCCGAGGCGGCGACGGCGGCGCGACCGCCGCTGCTGGCGATCATGCGGCGCAGCGCGGTGGCGACGGCGCGCGGCTGGCGGCCGAGGTTGCGGCCGGCAAAGCGCAGCGGCGCCGCCTCGTCGTCGGCGGACGTGGCGTTAACCGGCTTTGCCAGCGGGCGCGGCCCATGGTCGGCCGGCGCGAGTTCGATGGCGTTGGACGGAAGCGCGATGCCATGGGCATGCGCGGCCAGATGCGGCAGCAGCACAGCCGCAGCGACAACCAGAAACAGACGCAGAGCAAACCGAAGCATAAGCCAACTCCATGGGGCTCGGTTGAACACCGGGAGCGGCCAATCGGTCGTTGCCGAATCTGGTGAACGGATTTTCACCATGAATTCCGGGCAAACGGCCGGGCGGTCCGTCCCTTGCGAATGAGCGACGGATGCCCGGGCAGAGTTTGTAGACCCGGCAAAATGTGCCGGGCGATTGATGCGGATTTGGAGGGACCCGGCAGATTTTGCCGCCGAAGCGGGGCGGTTGACCCGACCGCCTGCGGTGGCTAAGTCACGCGCGCCGCGCTGGCCCCATCGTCTAGCGGTCTAGGACGTCGCCCTTTCACGGCGAAAACACGGGTTCGAGTCCCGTTGGGGTCACCAGGCGCGGTTTTCCGCCATTTCCGCGTGAATTGATCGGGCGTCGCAGCGCCCGGTCAGCCGTGCCGCGCGAACCGTGCCATCGCGCCGGTCGCGGTGAAGGCGATCACGTCATAGGGATCGCGGCGGCCGTCGGGCATCTCCATGCCGGGGGAGCCCGCGGGCATGCCCGGAACCGCGAGGCCGATGACGCCGGCGGGTTTCGTCGAGACGAGCCGCAGGATGTCGGCGGCGGGCACATGACCCTCGATCACATAGCCGGCCATCACCGAGGTGTGGCACGACGCCAGCTCGGGCGGCACGCGCAGCCGCAGCTTGCGCTCCATCATCGCCGTGTCGTCGACGAGCATCGGCACGAAGCGGCCGCTGGCGCGCATGCGATCGGCCCAGGCGGTGCAGCAGCCGCAGTTGGGGTCCTTGTAGACGGTGACGCGCAACGGCACTTGCCGGGCCGCCGTCGCGGCGCCCGCAAACGGCAGGGCGAACAGGCTGGCCAAAAGCGTGCGGCGGCTGGCGATCATGGCGGCGGTCGTCTCCCTCTTAGACCCGATCCTATAGCCCCGCGTCCGCGCGGCTGCGAGATGTCCGCGCGCGCGCCGGCCGCGCCAGGCGGTTGATCGGCTTGCCATTTCCGGCGGGCCTGACAAACATGGGCGCTCAGTCGGGGGACGAAGAGTTGAAGAGCATCGCGCAGCGGCTTTGGGCGGCGCTTTTGGGCATTG
>JADCGM010000155.1 GCA_020249025.1 Alphaproteobacteria bacterium | reverse complement strand
CGCCCGCGCGAGGATCCGGACGAGGCGGCGGTCCGCATCGCCCGCCGCGTCGTCGAGTTGATGCAGGCGCGCACCGGCGACGGCTATGTCTTCCGCGTCGATCTGCGGCTGCGGCCGAGCCCGGAGGCGACCCCGATCTCGCTGCCGGTCGAGGCCGCCGAGAGCTACTACCAGTCGGAGGCGCTGCCGTGGGAGCGCGCCGCCTTCATCCGCGCCCGCGCCTGCGCCGGCGATATCGCGCTCGGCGAGGGGTTTCTGGGGGCGATCCGGCCGTTCGTGTGGCGGCGCTCGCTCGATTATTCGGCGGTCCGCGACATCCGCGAGATCAGCCTGCGCATCCGCGATCACTATGACGGCGGTCAGGCGATGGGGCCGGGCTTCGATCTGAAGCGCGGACGCGGCGGCATCCGCGAGGTCGAGTTTTTCGCGCAGATCCACCAGATGATCTTCGGCGGTCGCGAGCCGGTCCTGCGCGCGCCCGCCACGCTCGATGCGCTGGCGGCGCTATCGGCGGCCGGCAAGATCGATGCCGGCGACGCCGCCGCGCTCGCCGCCGGCTACCGGCTGCTGCGCGAGGTCGAGCACCGCGTCCAGATGGTCGACGACGAACAGACCCATGCGCTCCCCAAGCCGGTGAAGGCGCGCACCGCGCTCGGCGAATTCTGCGGCTTCGACGGCTGGAAGGGACTGGAGACGGCGCTGACCGGCGTCACCCGGCAGGTGGCCAAGCGCTACGACGGGCTTGTCGCGGAGGCGGGCGGCGCACGGCTGCCACGCGAGACGACCGCGCTCGCCGCCGCCGCCAAGCGCGCGGGTTTTCGCGACGGCGCCGGCGTGGCGCGCCTCATCGAGGGCTGGCGCGACGGGCGCTACCGGGCGCTGCGCACCGCCGAGGCGCAGCACGCCTTCGAGGCGGCGCTGCCAAAGCTGCTGGAGGCGTTCGCAGCGCTGGCCGAACCCGATGCCGCGCTGGCTCGCGCCGATACGTTCCTCGCCCAGCTACCCTCGGGCGTTCAGTTCTTCGAGCTGCTGGCGGCCAATCCCAATCTCGGGGCGCTGCTGGCGCGGCTGCTCGGCGTCACCCCGACGCTCGCCGATGCGCTGGCCCGCAAGCCCGAGCTGTTCGACATCATGCTCGATCCGGCCGCCTTCGCGCCGCTGCCCGAGGCGGGCGCGCTGACCGCGGAGCTCGATTCGGTGGTCGGCGCCAAGGCGGGCGAGGAGGAGCTTCTCGATCGCGTCCGGCGCTGGACCGCCGAGCGCCGCTTCCAGCTCGGCGCGCAGCTGCTCGAGGGGGCCGCCGATCCGCTCGATGCGGCACGGGGCTATGCGGCGCTCGCCGATGCGGCGGTGGCCGTGCTGGCGCCACGGGTGACGGCGCGCTTCGCCGAGGGCGCGGGGCGGGTGCCGGGGGCGGAGCTGCTGGTGCTCGGGCTCGGGCGCTATGGCGGGCGCGCGCTGACGGCACGCTCCGATCTCGACCTCATCTACCTGTTCAGCGGCGCGCACGATGCGGAGTCGGACGGGCCGCGCACGATGGGCGCGACCCCTTATTTCAACAAGCTGGCGCAGCGGCTGACCGCGGCCCTGTCGGTGCCGACCGCCGAGGGCGCGCTCTACGAGGTCGACACGCGGCTGCGGCCCTCGGGCGCGCAGGGGCTGCTCGCGGTCTCGACCGCCAGCTTCGACGCCTATCAGCGCGGCGAGGCCTGGACCTGGGAGCATATGGCGCTGATGCGGGCGCGGGTGGTGCTGGGTGGGGACGCCGGGCGCGCGGCGGTGGCCGCCACGGTGGCGGCCGTCGTCGCTGCTCCGCGCGACCCCGACAAGCTGCGCGCCGACGTGCTCGGCATGCGCGCCGACATGGATGCGGCCAAGCCGGGGCAGGGGCTGTGGGACGTCAAGCTCGGGCGCGGCGGGCTCGTCGACCTGGAATTCCTCGTCCACTATCTCCAGCTGCGCGACCGCGCCGGGATCACGCCCGATCTCCGCGCCGCCTGCACCGCGGTCGCGCCCGATCTCGTCGAGGCGCATGATCTGCTGACGCGGCTACTGGTGATGCTGCGGCTTGTGGTTCCCGACGTGAAGGCGAAGCTGTCGGCGCTGTCGCCGGCGGCGGCCGCGGCGATGGCGCGCGCCGCCCGGCTCGGCGATGCGAAAGCGCTTGAACCGGCGCTCAAAGACGCCAAATGGGCCGTCCTGACGGCCTGGGAACGGGTCTTTGGCGAAGCAAGACGGGGACGAGACAGATGACGGTCGAGGCAGGAAGCAAGGCGCCAGCGTTCGAGCTGGCGGGGGACGACGGACAGACGATCAGCCTCGCCGGGCTGAAGGGCCGCAAGGTCGTGCTCTATTTCTACCCCAAGGACGATACGCCCGGCTGCACCAAGGAGGCGATCGAGTTCACCGCGCTGGTTCCGGAGTTCGAGGCGGCGGGTGCGACCGTCGTCGGCGTGTCCAAGGAGTCGGCGGCGAGCAAGGCCAAGTTCCGCAAGAAGCACAGCCTCGGCGTCAAGCTCGGCGCCGACGAGAGCGGCGTGATCGAGGCCT
>JADCGM010000154.1 GCA_020249025.1 Alphaproteobacteria bacterium | reverse complement strand
CACCGCATGCCGTTCCTGCGTCAGCAGATCGAGAAGCGGGAGGGGCGCGCCAACTTCTGCCTTGCCGACTTCGTCTCACCCGAGGCGGACTGGCTCGGCGGCTTCGCGGTCACTGCGGGGCTCGGCATCGAGACATATCTGGCGCGCTTCCGCGCCGCCCATGACGACTATTCCGACATCCTGCTGAAGGCACTCGCCGACCGCCTCGCCGAGGCGCTGGCCGAGATGATGCACGAGCGCGTCCGCAAGGATCTGTGGGGCTATGCCCCCGACGAGAACCTCACCAACGAGGAGCTGATCCGCGAGCGCTACGCCGGCATCCGCCCGGCGCCCGGCTATCCGGCCTGCCCGGACCACAGCGTCAAGCCGGACCTGTTCCGTCTGCTCGGTGCGGGCGAGATCGGGATGACATTGACCGAAAGTTTTGCGATGCTGCCGACGGCTGCGGTGTCGGGCTTCTACTTCGCCCACCCGGAAAGCCAGTATTTCGGCGTTGCGCGCGTGGGTCCGGACCAGGTCGCCGATTATGCGGCGCGCCGCGGCGCGTCGATTCAACAGGCGGAAACCTGGCTTCGGCCAAATCTGGGGTGACAGAATACCGCACCCAAACGGACAGACTGTCGCAGTGACCCACATGTAACCGATTGTTACGCCAACAACATGACGCTGACATTCGATACATTCTGGTCGTTCCGATCGCCCTATTCGTACCTTGCGACGCCGAAATTGCTGGCGCTCCGCGAAGAGTTCGAAGTGGATGTGGTCTTTCGTCCGGTGCGCCCGCTCGCGGTGCGCGACGCCGGATTCTTCGAGCGCATCGATCCGCGCTGGCCGATGTACGTTGTCCGCGACGTGTTTCGACTTGCGCAGATGCAGGGGCTGCCGTTCGCGCCGCCCCGGCCCGATCCGATCGCGCAGAACATGGCCACCCGCCAGATCGCCGCGAACCAGCCCCACATCGGCCGGCTGACCCGGCTCGGGCAGGCCGCCTGCGAACAGGGCGACGGACTGCTGTTCGCCGACCGGGTCGCGCGCCGCATCTGGGGCGGCACCGAGAACTGGCACGAGGGTCCGCATCTTCAGGAGGCGGCCGAGGAGGCCGGGCTCGACTGGGCCGCGCTCGATCGCGCCGAGCGCGAGGACAGCGCGCGGCTCGACGACGCGATCCTCGCCAATGAAGTGGCGCAGGAGGCGAGCGGCCACTGGGGCGTTCCGCTGATGGTCTTCGATGGCGAACCCTTCTTCGGGCACGACCGGATCGACGTCCTGCTGTGGCGGCTGCGCCAGCACGGAATGCAGTTGCGGCCCTGACGCCATTTTCCCGCTGTGCGTCCCGCCGCGCGCCGCTATAGTCGCGCGCCACACGGGGCGTATTTCCAGAGGGACCGAATGAAGGCGACCATCGAACGCGCGACTTTGCTCAAGAGCCTTGGCCATGTGCAGTCGGTGGTCGAACGGCGGAACACGATTCCGATCCTGTCGAACGTGCTGATCGAGGCGGCGGGCGAGGGCCTGAAGCTGATGGCGACCGACCTCGACCTGCAGGTGGTCGAGACGGCGGGGGCCGCGATCCAGACGCCGGGCGCCACCACCGTGTCGGCGCACACGCTGTTCGACATCGCCCGCAAGCTGCCCGAAGGCTCGCAGGTCGAGCTGTCCGTCGCCGACGGGCGCATGACCGTGTCGGCCGGGCGCTATCAGTCGAAGCTGGCGACGCTGCCGCGCGACGACTTCCCGGTGATCGCCGAAAGCGACCTGCCGACGCGCTTCGAGCTGCCGGCCGAAACGCTGAAGCAGATCATCGACAAGACCCGCTTCGCGATCTCGACCGAAGAGACGCGCTATTATCTGAACGGCATCTTCCTGCACGTCGTCGACGGCATGCTGCGCGCGGTCGCGACCGACGGGCACCGCTTGGCCCGCGTCGCGGTGCCGGCCCCGCCGGGGGCGGCGGGGATGCCGGACGTCATCGTGCCGCGCAAATGCGTCGCCGAGGTGCGCAAGCTGCTCGACGAGGTCGAGGGCGATGTCGAGGTGTCGCTGTCGGCGTCCAAGATCCGCGTTGCGCTCGGCCATGCGGTGCTGACCTCGAAGCTTATCGACGGCACCTTCCCGGACTACAGCCGCGTCATTCCGACCGCGAACGACAAGCTGCTGAAGATCGACACGAAAACGCTGTCGGAAGGCGTCGACCGCGTCGCCGCGATCGCCAGCGAGAAGACCCGCGCCGTCAAGCTCGCGCTCGACAAGGACCGCGTCACCCTGTCGGTGACCAGTCCTGAGACCGGCACGGCGGCCGAGGAGGTCCCCGCGGACTATTCGTCGCCCGCGTTCGAGGTCGGCTTCAACGCGCGCTACCTGCTCGACATCCTCTCGGAGATCGAGGCCGACCAGGTCGAGGTCCACCTCGCCGACGCCGCCGCCCCGACCCTGATCCGCGAAGACGCCAAGTCCCCCGCGCTCTACGTGCTGATGCCGATGCGGGTGTGATCGCGGCGTAGCCGCGACGCGCTCCCAAAGCTGTCAGCCCCTCCTGATTCAGGGGCTTCCTGACGCCCGGCGGGCGCACTAGGCTGCTGGTAACCGGCGGGGGCTCAATTGATGGCCGGGGCCGCCGTTCCCATATCGGTCGCTTGAGGGCCGCCGCAGTCGTCTGCCCATCGGGGGGCGGGCGGCGGGCCCGTGTCAGGAGCGTTTGATGACTTTGACCCTTCCCGTCCTGCCGCTGCGCGACATCGTCGTGTTCCCGCAGATGATCGTGCCGCTGTTCGTGGGGCGCGAGAAGTCGGTGCGCGCGCTCGAGGCGGTGATGCACGGCGACAAGCAGGTGTTCCTGCTCTCGCAGCTCAATCCGGCCGATGAGGACCCCGGCCAGGACGAGCTCTACGCCATCGGCACGGTCGCGACCGTTCTCCAGCTGCTGAAGCTGCCCGACGGCACCGTGAAGGTGCTGGTCGAGGGGCAGCGGCGCGGCCGCGTCGCCGGTTTCGACGGCGCGGGCGAGTTCATCGTCGCCGAGGTCGAATCGCTCGAGGACAGCGCCTCGAAGGCGACCGAGGAGCAGCTCGAGGCGCTGATCCGCTCGGCGGCCAAGCAGTTCGAGAGCTACGTCAAGATCAACAAGAAGGTCGCGCCCGAGGTCGTCGTCCAGATCGGCCAGATCGGCGATGCGTCGCGGCTCGCCGACACCATCGCGTCGAACCTCAATCTGAAGATCGCCGACAAGCAGGCGCTTCTCGCCGAGGCCGATCCGGCCAAGCGGCTGGAGATGGTGTT
>JADCGM010000153.1 GCA_020249025.1 Alphaproteobacteria bacterium | reverse complement strand
GCGGCACCTATCTGGCGATGGAGGGGCCGCAATTCTCGACCCGCGCCGAGTCCCGCGCCTATCGCGCCGCCGGCTTCGACGTCATCGGCATGACCAACATGCCCGAGGCCGCGCTCGCCCGCGAGGCGGAGCTGCACTATCAGACGGTCGCGATGGTCACCGATTTCGACAGCTGGCGCGAGGGCGAGGGCGTCGATGTCACCGACATCCTGCGCGTGCTTGCCCAGAATGCCGAGAATGCGCGGCGGCTCGTCGTCGAGGTGGCGGCCCGGCTCGGCGGCTTCGCCGGCTGCCGCGAGCGCTGCGACCGCGCGCTCGACCATGCCATCATGACCGCGCCGGCGCTGCGCCCGGCGGCGACGGTCGAACGGCTGCGCGCCATTGCCGGGAGGGTGCTGTGACCGACGACAATGCCGATCTCGCCGCGCTCGTCCGCACCATCCCGGACTATCCCAAGCCCGGCATCCTGTTCCGCGACATCACCACGCTGCTGCTCGACGGCGCAGGCTTTGCCGCCACCATCGAGCGGATGGCGGCGCGGGTCGCGGACCAGCGGCTCGATCTCGTCGCCGGGATCGAGGCGCGCGGCTTCGTGTTCGGGGCGGCGCTCGCCGCCCGGCTCGGGCTCGGCATCGTGCTGATGCGCAAGAAGAACAAGCTGCCGGGCACCACCATCGGCGTGAACTATGCGCTCGAATATGGCCAGGACCGCATCGAGATGCATGCCGACGCCTGCGTGCCCGGTGCGCGCGTCCTGATCGTCGATGACCTTATCGCGACGGGCGGCACCGCGCTGGCGGCGGTGCAGTTGCTGCGGCAGGCGGGCGCCATCGCCGACAGCGCCGCCTTCGTCATCGACCTGCCCGTGCTCGGCGGCGCCGACCGGCTGCGCGCCGCCGGCGTTGCGGTCGACGCGCTGATGACCTTCGACGGCCATTAGGCCTCCGGAAGGATTTCCCGCTCCGCCCCTTGACGTCATTCCGGTGGCGCACCAGATGGCGCGGCAGCGGACCGGGCCCCTCTGGCGGCCGGGCGTTTCCCAGCTGGAAACCCCGGTCGTGATGTCGGACCGCATCGGATGCTTGCCGATGCCGTCGTGGCCCGCCCGGTCCCCGTCGCCTCGGCCCGGATCCGGCCCATCGCCACACAGGACAACGGGGAGTTATCGATGAAGCTTGCCATGATCGCCGCCGCCGCGCTCGGCGTCGCCGCCACCGCCGCCCAGGCCCATGACCACAAGGGCGGGGACAAGGGCTGCCCGGCCGCCACGCCGGCCGCCGTCGAGGGCCTGTTCAAGCAGTTCAACGACGCCTGGGCGACGAAGAACCCGGACACCGTCACCGCGCTGTTCACCAAGAACCCGGTGCTGCTCGCGACCGTGTCGAACAAGCCGCGCACCACGCCGGCCGAGGTCCGCGACTATTTCGTCGGCTTCCTGAAGAGCAGCCCGGTCGGCACCATCGACACCTCGACCGTCGAGATCGACTGCAAGACCGCCTCGCGCCTCGGCACCTGGACGGTGACGCTCACCAACCCGGAGACAGGCGTGAAGACCCCGGTCAAGGCGCGCTACTCCTTCATCTATCGCTATGAGGACGGCGCGTGGAAGATCGACCACCTGCACTCCTCGGCGATGCCGGAGAAGATGTAAGCGATGCATGCGGGAGGGCGCGCGCGTCCTCCCGCAAATCGCGCCCGCCATCCCCGCGACGGGGCTAGGCCTTCACACGGTCGACGCTGACGATCGGTTGCGCGGCGCGCAGCGAGGCGATCACGCTTGTCAGCTGCGACAGATGATCGACCTCCACATCGACCGTGAAGGTGTGGAACTCGCGGTCGCGATGCTTCATGTGCAGATTGACGATGTTGACCCCGGCCTGCGCCAGCGTGCCGGTCAGCACCGCCAGCGAGCCCGGCTCGTTGCGCAACACCGCCTGCAGCCGGGCGACCGCCGCGTCGCTGTCCGCCGACCAGGCGAGATCGACCCATTCGCTTTCCGCCTCGCGCTCCAGCATCGCGCAGTCAATGGTGTGAACCTCGATTCCGGTGCCCGGACGGCGCACGCCGACGATGCGGTCGCCCGGGATCGGGTGGCAGCAGTCGGCAAGCTGGAAGGCGACGCCCGGGGTCAGCCCCTTGATCGAGATCGCCGATTTCTGCCGCTCGGCGCGCACCGGGCGCTTGCCCTCCTTGACGCCGGGAAGCAGCGCATCGAGCAGCGCCTCGTCGCTCACCGTCTGCTTCGCCAGCGCGATGAACAGCGCCTCGCGGGTCGTCAGCTTCAGCCGCTTCAGCGCGCCGTCGACCGCGCTTTCGCTCAGCGGAGTCGTCACCCGCGCCGCGATCTCGTCGTAGAGCTTCAGCCCGAGCCCGATCAGTTCGTCGCGCTCCTTGTGGCGGATGCTGCGCCGGATCGCCGAGCGCGCCTTGCCGGTGACGACGAAGGTCTCCCACGCCGGATCGGGCTCCTGCGCCTTCGACCGCAGGATCTCGACCTGATCGCCGTTGGCGAGCTGGGTGCGCAGCGGCACGACGCGGCCGTTGATCTTGGCGCCGACGGTGGTGTCGCCGAGGCCGGTGTGAAGCGCATAGGCGAAGTCGACCGGCGTCGAGCCCTTGGGCAGCTGGATCAGCTCGCCCTTGGGCGTGAAGCAGAACACCGTGTCCTGATACATCGCCAGCTTGGCGTGTTCGAGCAGCTCTTCCGGCGAGGCTGCATTCTCGAGGATCTCGAGCAGATCCTGAAGCCAGGGGTAGTGCGCCTCCGGCTCCTTGCCGTCGAGGCCCTGCTTGTAGGCCCAGTGCGCGGCGAGCCCGAGCTCGTTCTCGCGGTGCATCGAGCCGGTGCGGATCTGCACCTCGATCCGCATGTTGGCGTTGTGGATCAGCGTCGTGTGCAGCGAGCGGTAGCCGTTGCGCTTGGGCGTCGAGATGAAATCCTTGAACCGGCCCGGCACCATTGGCCAGCGCTGGTGGAGCACGCCCAAGGCCCGGTAGCAGTCGCCGACATCGGCGACGATGACTCGGAACGCCATCACGTCCGACAGCTTCTCGAAGGCGATGTGGCGCTCCTCCATCTTGCGCCAGATCGAGAAGGGCCGCTTCTCGCGCCCCGTCACGTCCGCCTCGATGCCGTTCTGCGCGAGGATCAGCTTGATGCCCGAGGTGATGCGCGCGACGAGGTCGCCGCCGCCGGCGCGCAGGGTCTGCAGCCGCTCCTGGATCGCTGCGAACCCTTCCGGTTCCAGTTCCTTGAACGACAGCTCCTGCAGCTCGTTCATGAACTCGTACATGCCGATGCGCTCGGCCAGCGGCGCGTAGATCTCCATCGTCTCGCGCGCGATGCGCCGCCGCTTGTCGGGCTTCGAGATGTGGTGGAGCGTCCGCATGTTGTGCAGGCGGTCGGCGAGCTTCACCAGCAGCACGCGGATGTCGTCCGACATCGCGAGCAGGAACTTGCGGAAGTTCTCGGCGGCGCGCTCGCTGTCGGTCTGCGCCTCGATGCGGCTGAGCTTCGTCACCCCGTCGACGAGCCGGCCGACGCTCGGCCCGAACAGCTTCTCGATCTGCTCCTGCGTCGCGACCGTATCCTCGACGGTGTCGTGGAGGATGGCAGTGGCGATGGTCTCGTCGTCGAGGTGGAGGTCGGTGAGGATGCCCGCGACCTCGATCGGGTGGCTGAAATAGGGATCGCCCGAGGCGCGGAGCTGCGCGCCGTGCGCCTTCATCGAAAACACATAGGCGCGGTTGAGCAGCTCCTCGTCCGCATCCGGATCGTAGGACTTCACCCGCTCGACCAGCTCGTACTGCCGCAGCACCCGGCACCCCTGTGAGTTCAACAGGTTCAATATGGGGGTGGAACCGCGACGGGGGCAACAGGGGAGGGGGCGTTGGTCGCGCTTTCCGTCACGACAAAGCGCTCCCCTCCCCAACGGGGAGGGGTAGGGGAGGGGGCGTCGGCTGCGAAGACAGCCGTTCCACATTCTGAAGTTGGCTTCGGCTGTCTGCGCAGCCGACGCCCCCTCCCCTACCCCTCCCTGAAGGGTGGCTATATATCTCTGTGACCCATCCGAAAATCGACCAACTCTCAGAAAACGCCGGGAAAAATTCTCTAGCGCTCAGAATGGGTTAACCTATCCTTGCTTACCGACGCCGACGTTTCGGCTCTGG
>JADCGM010000152.1 GCA_020249025.1 Alphaproteobacteria bacterium | reverse complement strand
CGCGCCGGGGACGGTCACCGTCTCATGCGTGCCGCCCGCCGCCTCGATCGCCGCCCGCGCGCCGTCGAGAAGGGCATCGTTGAGGTCGTCGTAGAAGCGGGCCTCGACGAGAAGGATGTGGGGCATGGCGCGGGGTCCTGTCAGTCGACGGCCTTGTAGGCCGGGATGGGTCGTTCGCCGACGACGTTGAGGCCGTAGCCGGTGAGGCCGACGATGTTGCGGTGCTGGTTGGTGAGCAGGATCATGTCCTCGACCCCGAGGTCGACGAGGATCTGCGCGCCGATACCGTAATCGCGCAGCACCGGGTTCTCGCCGCGGCCCTTCTTCTGCATCTGGGTCGAGATCGCGGTCGGCGCGCCGTCGCGGATGATGACGATGACGCCGCGGCCCTCGGCGGCGATCGCGTCCATCGCGCGCTGGAGCTGGCCGGCGCGTTCGTCGCGCTCCATGAACAGGTCGCTGAACATCGACTGGGTGTGCATGCGCACGAGCGTCGGCTTGCCCGGCTCGATGCGGCCCTTCTGCAGGACGATGTGCTCGCAATAATCGGCGGTGTTGGCATAGGTCTTGGCCGTCCAGCGGCCGCCGCGCCAGCTGTCGATCTCGGTCTCGGCGACGCAGCGCACGAGATGGTCGTGGCGGTGGCGGTGGGCGATGAGGTCGCGGATCGTGCCGATCTTCAGGCCATGCTCGGCGGCGAAGTTCATGAGGTCGTCGAGACGCGCCATCGTCCCGTCGTCCTTCATGATCTCGCAAATCACGCCCGACGGATTGAGGCCGGCGAGCCGCGCGACGTCCACCGCCGCCTCGGTGTGGCCGGCGCGGACGAGAACGCCGCCGTCGCGCGCCATCAGCGGGAAGACATGGCCCGGCGTGACGATCTGCTCCGGCCCCTTCGAGGCATCGATGGCGACCGCGATGGTGCGGGCGCGGTCGGCGGCGGAAATGCCGGTGGTGACGCCCTCCTTCGCCTCGATCGAGACGGTGAAGGCGGTCTCGTGGCGGGTGCCGTTGTTGCGGCTCATCAGCGGCAGGCCGAGCTGTTCGATGCGCGTGCGCGTCATCGCCAGGCAGATGAGGCCGCGGCCGTAGCGCGCCATGAAGTTGATCGCATCGGGCGTCGCCATCTGCGCGGGGATGACGAGATCGCCCTCGTTCTCGCGGTCCTCGTCGTCGACGAGAATGAACATGCGGCCGTTGCGCGCCTCGTCGATGATCTCCTCGGGCGTGGCCAGGCCCGAGCGGCGGCCGGCCTTGCCCAGATAGGCCTCGAGCTTTTTCAGCGTCTCCGCAGTCGGGTTCCAGCCGGGCGCATCGAGATCGCGCAGCGTGTTGGCGTGGAGCCCGGCCGCCTTGGCGAGCCCCGAGCGGGACAGGCCGGTTTCGGCGACGGCGGTGCGGATGCGATCGATCAGGGCAGTGCTCATGCGGCTGTGGTTAGCACAGCCGCATGTGAGACCGCCATGACGAATGTGACAGTACGGTGTGATTAGCTCCGCGCCTGCATCCTCGAAAGATAGCGGGCGAGAACGTCGATCTCGATGTTGACGGGATCGCCGGGGGCGAGGTCGCCGAGGGTCGTCATCGCGGCGGTGTGCGGGATGATGTTGACCGCGAAATGCGCTGTCCCGTCGGGCTGGTCGGTCACATCGTTGACGGTGAGCGAGACGCCGTCGACTGTCACCGAGCCCTTGGGCGCGAGATAGGGCGCAAGCGCGGCCGGGATCGCGAAGCCGATGCGGCGCGAGTCGCCGTCGGGGCGGATGCCGACCACCGTGGCGACGCCGTCGACATGGCCGGTGACGATATGCCCGCCGAGCTCGTCGCCGACCTTCAGCGCGCGTTCGAGGTTGAGGCGCGCGCCCTCCCGCCACTTGTCGGCGGTCTTGGAGACGGTCTCGCCCGAGACGTCGACGTCGAACCAGCCCGGCCCCTTGTCGACGACGGTGAGGCAGGCGCCCGAACAGGCGATGGACGCGCCGAGCGCGACGGTGCCGGTGTCGTAGGCGGTGGTGATGCGGATGCGCAGATCGCCGCGCTGCTCGATGCGCTCGATCTGGCCGATGTCGGTGACGATGCCGGTGAACATGGGCTTGGCTCTAATCGATTTGGGGAGGCGGGGAAACGGCGCATTGGCGCTGGCCGCGCAAGGCCGATAGGCTGCGCCGACGGGGAGGATGCGGGGATGCGGACGGCGGCGGCGGAGTGGCGGCGCGGCTGGCGCGCGGTGGCGGGATGCGCCGCCGGCGTCGGCACCGGCGCCGGGCTCTACCAATATGTGTCGAGCCTGCTCGTCGAGCCGATCCAGACGACGCTCGGCTGGACGCGCGGCGAGATCGCGACGGGTGCGGCGGTCGGGCTGCTCGGGGCGCTGAGCGCGCCGCTGATCGGGCGGCTCGCCGACCGCATCGGCGTGCGGCCGGTGGCGACCGTCTCGATCCTGCTGCTCGCCGCGACCTTTCTCGGGATGGCCGCGAATCCGGGCTCCTATCCGCTCTATGTGGCGCTGAGCGCGATGATCGGGCTGGTCGCGCCGGGGTGCACGTCGCTGGTCTATTCGCGGATCGTCAACGGCTGGTTCGATGCGGCGCGCGGGCAGGCGCTCGGGGTCATGACGGCGGGGCTGTCGCTGGCGACGCTGCTGCTGACCCCGGTGGTCGCGGCCGCGATTTCGGCCTGGGGCTATCAGGGCGGGATGGTGGCGCTGGCGGCGATCGCGGTCGGGATCGGGCTGCCGCTGGTGCTGTGGGGCGCGCGCCCCGCCCCCGACGAGGCGGCGGCGGGCGAGACGGGCGCGCTCGAGGGCCTGACCTGGCGGGAGGCGCTTCGGGGGCGCGGCTTCTGGCTGCTGGCGCTGGCGATGCTGCTCGTCAACGTCCCGTCGGCGGGGATCCTGACCCAGCTCGCGCCGCTGCTCAGCGGCAAGGGCGTCGCGCCGTCGGACACAGGGCTCTACATCGCCGCCTATGCCGGGGTGGTGCTGGTCGGGCGGCTGGCGATCGGCTGGCTGTTCGACCGGACGGATGCGCGGCGGGTGGCGGCGCTCGTCACCTTCGGCGGCGCGTTCGGGAGCCTGCTGTTCACGACCAGCGCGGACGCCGCGCTGCTGCCCGCCGCGATCCTGCTGATCGGGCTGGTGCAGGGGGCGGAGAGCGACATCCTCGCCTATTTCAGCGGACGGCTGTTCGGGCGGCGCGACTACGGGACGATCTACGGCGCTCTGATGACGGTCTCTTTGCTCGGGACGGCGGCGGGCGTGCTCGGTTTCGGGCAGCTCTACGATGCGACGCAGAGCTATGACGTCGCGCTGACCGTCGCGGCCGGGCTGCTGCTCGTCGTGGCGTCGAGCTATCTGATGATCCCCCGGCTTCACCGGCGCGCCGAGGGCGGGTAATCCGGGCCGGCAACCGAGGGAGGCCCCCATGACCGAACCGCGCAACACCCCCGAGATCACCCGGGCGATGGTCGAGCTCTACGACCGCTTCACCCATGTCGATCTCGACCGGCGGGCGCTGATCGAGGGGCTGACCCGGCTGGCAGGGTCGGGCGCGGCGGCGGCCTCAGTACTGACGCTGCTGCAGGCCGATGCGGCGCAGGCGGGCGTGATTGCCGCCGACGATGCGCGGATCATGGCCGAGCCGCACGAATGGACCGCGGCCGGCGTTGCGATGCGCGGCTATCTCGTTCGTCCGAAGAAGGGGCGGAAGAAGGCGCCGGGCGTGCTCGTCATCCACGAGAACCGGGGTCTGAACGAGCATATCCGCGATGTCGCGCGGCGCGTGGCGGTGGCGGGCTACACCGCGCTCGCACCGGATTTCCTGTCGGT
>JADCGM010000151.1 GCA_020249025.1 Alphaproteobacteria bacterium | reverse complement strand
GACGACGGTCGCCGGCCGTGGCTGCGCGATTACTGCGCGGCCAAGGGCGTCGGCTACATCACCCGCCCCCACAACCGCGGCGCCAAGGCCGGCAACATCAATCATGCGCTGGGCGTGACGACCGCGCCCTTCGTCATGGTGCTCGACGCCGATTTCGTGCCCAAGCGCGAATTTCTGATGCGGACGATGGGCTTCTTCGAGGATCCGAAGATCGGCATCGTCCAGGTCCCGCACGCCTTCTTCAACCACGATCCGCTGCAATCGAACCTGTCGCTGCGCCGCGAGCTGCCCGACGACCAGCGCTTCTTCTTCGAGGCGATCATGCCCGGCCGCGACGGCTGGGACGGGGCGTTCTGCTGCGGCTCCAATTCGGTCACGCGGCGGGCGCTGTTCGAGGCGATCGGCGGCGGCCTTCCCGAAGGCTCGATCACCGAGGACATGCTGCTGACGCTCGCCGGGCTACGGCAGGGCTATATCACCCGCTATCTCAACGAGCCGCTGGCGCACGGCCTCGCGCCTGAATCCGTCACCGCCTTCTTCATCCAGCGCCAGCGCTGGGCGCAGGGCGCGATGCAGATCCTGCACCTGAAGGAAGGCCCGCTCGGCCCCGGTCTGCGCTTCGTTCACCGCCTGCTGTTCTTGCCGACCTCGTGGATCTCGCAGAGCCTGCTCGCCGTTGCCTCGGTGACGCTGCCGGCGCTGATGCTGCTCACCGGCATCCCCGGCATGGTCAACGTCAGCGCCGCCGATGTCGTTCTGCATGTGCTGCCGATGGTGGTGGCGATCCTCGGCGGCATCGCGACGCTGGCGCCGGGCCGCTACTACTGGCCGGCGGCGATGGTGCTGTCGGTGTTCCAGAGCATCCGCCTGCTGCCGGTCGTGCTGCAGACGCTGGTGCGCCCGCGCGAGCTGACCTTCAAGGTCACGCCCAAGGGCAACGCCGCCGGCACCGGGCGCGAGACGCTGGTGTTCGCCGCCGCCAACCTGCTGATCGCGGCCAACCTTCTCGGGCTGTTGATCAACGTCGTGCCCGACTGGCGGGTGCTCGATCACGGAATCCACCTCGCCCCGATCGCGACCTGGGCCGCCTTCAACCTGCTCGTCCTCGTACTCGTCGCGATGATGTGCCTGCAAAAGCCGGTGCGGCGCGCCGAGGAGCGCTTTCCGCTGTGGGACATGGCGGTCGTCACGCCACGCGCCGGCGGCCCCAGCTTCACGACCGTGCGGGGCGACATCTCGCTATCGGGGCTCGGCATCGACACGCCGGAATCGGCGCCGACGTTCGCGGTGGGCGATGCGGTTGTCGTCCGCCTGCCCGGCGTCGGTCAGGTGCCCGCGCATGTCGCCCGCGCCGGCGCGCGCCTCGGCCTCGCCTTCGACTTCACCTCCGACGTCCAGCGCGACGCGCTCATCGTCGAGCTGTTCAACTCGCCCGGTATCG
This sequence comes from Alphaproteobacteria bacterium, assembly GCA_020249025.1. Lineage (GTDB taxonomy): Bacteria > Pseudomonadota > Alphaproteobacteria > Sphingomonadales > Sphingomonadaceae > JADCGM01. The sequence continues at coordinate 4,496 of JADCGM010000151.1, read as the reverse complement.
TGCGGATGGAGCAGCGCCCGTCGGCGTTCAGCGTCGCGCGTGAGCTGCTGCGCCGCGTGATCGACGCCGACATGCGCGCGTTCCCGATGCCGGCGGCGGCAGCAGCCCCGCCCGAACCCAAGCTGCCGCCGCGCACGCGGGTGGTGCCGGCGCGCCGCCACCGCCGCGCCGTAGACGCCGCCTAGAGCAGGTCCGAAACGGTGTGGATCAGCAGGCCGATGAGGCCGCCGATCAGCGTGCCGTTGATGCGGATGTACTGAAGGTCGCGCCCGACCGCTGTCTCGATGCGGTCGGTGACCGTGCTCGCATCCCAGCCGCGGATGGTGTCGGAGACGAGCCGGACGATCTCGTCGCCATATTCGGCGACCAGCCCGACGAGCGCACGGCGTGCCTGCAGATTGACCGAGGCGCGCAGCTTCGGATCGGCGAGCAGCGTTTCGCCGAGCTGGCGTGCGGTCTTGCCGAGCTTGCCGGCGAGCGCCGCCTCGGGGTCGGCCGCCGCGCGCAGCAGCCAGTCGCGCACGCTGGTCCATAGCCCGTCGAGATAGCGCGCGAGCTCCGGGTTCTCGATCAGCTCGTTCTTGATCGCCTCCACCCGCGCCCGCGTCTCGGGCAGGTGGCGCATGTCGAAGGCGAAATCGACGAGGCCCTGGGTGATCCGCCGCCGCATCGGATGGGTCGGGTCGACCGCGACCTCGGACAGCACGCCGCGGATCGCATCGATGATACGGTCGGCGATGGTCTCGTCGAGGCTGGCGACGCGCAGCAGCCAGGCGGTGCGCTCGCGCACCGCGTCGCGGATCATATACTCATTGGCCTCGAGCGCGCGGTTCGCCCACTGGATCGCGGCGTCGATGAGCGGCTCGTGGCGGTTGTTGGCGATGGCACCCTCGAGCGCGGTCGCCAGCATCGGCGCCGCCTCCATCGTTTTCAGCCGCGACGCGGCGGCCGAGCGGATCATGCCGCCGATGGCCTCGGAATCGAGCGCCTCGATGAGCTGGGTGAGCAGCCGGCCGAAGCTGCGCCGCATCCGCCCGTCGGTGGCGGGCGCCGACAGCCAGCGCCCGGCGGCGGCGGCCATGTCGACCGATTCCAGCCGCCGCGCCACGATCCGCGGCGTCAGGAAGTTCTGGCGCAGGAACGTCGCGAGGTTGTCGCCGATGCGATCCTTGTTCTTCGGGATGATCGCCGTGTGCGGGATCGGGACGCCGAGCGGGTGGCGGAACAGCGCCGTCACTGCGAACCAGTCGGCGAGTCCGCCGACCATCGCCGCCTCGGCGAAGGCGCGGACGTAGCCGAGCCAGGGGTAGACGTCGTCGTAGCGCCGGGCGACGATGAACACCGCCGCCATCGCGACGAGCAGCCCCGTCGCGAACAGCTTCATGCCGCGGGCCGGGTCGGCCTCCGGGTCGCGCCTATCGAACCTCACCCGGCATCCAACTCATTCCGCGGGCTGCGGTGCCGGCTTGTCCTGACCCGGACGATAGGTCAGCAGCTTGCCGAACCGCGGCGCCAGCCAGCGCTCGACGTCGTCGGCAAGGCTGAAGGCCGCCGGCACGATGAGCAGGGTGAGCAGCGTCGACAGGATGAGACCGCCGATCACGGTCACGCCCATCGGCGCGCGCCAGGCGGCGTCGCCGGTCAGCGCCAGCGCGGTCGGCAGCATGCCCGCGGCCATGGCGACCGTGGTCATCACGATCGGCTGGGCGCGCTTGTGGCCGGCATCGACGATCGCCACCGTCTTCTCGACCCCCTTCTGCATCTCCTCCAGCGCGAAGTCGATGAGCAGGATCGAGTTCTTGGCGACGATGCCGAGCAGCATGAGGATGCCGATGAACACCGGCATCGACAGCACGTTGCCGGTCAGGTGCAAGGCGATCGCGCCGCCGAGCGGGGCGAGCAGCAGCGAGCCCATGTTCACGAACGGCGGCAGGAAGCGGCGATAGAGCAGCACCAGCACCGCGAACACCAGCAGCACGCCCGAGACAACGGCCATCATGAAGTTGCTGACCATCTCCTGCTGCATCTTCTGCTGGCCGAAGCGCACCTTCTCGACGCCGGTCGGCAGCGCCTTCATCGTCGGCAGCGCGTCGATCTGCTTCATCGCGTCGCTCGTCACCTTGCCCGGCGCGAGGTCGGCCGAGATGACGATGCGGCGCTTCTGGTTGAAGCGGCGCAGGATGGTCGGGCCGGAGCCGAGGCCGATGTCGGCCACGACCTTCAGCGGCACCGAGCCGCCGTTGACGGTCGGCACCGGCAGGTTCTCGATCACGCCGATGTCCTGCCGCGCCGCCTGGTCGATGACCACGCGGATCGGGATCTGGCGGTCGGCGAGCGAGAACTTGGCGACGTTCTGGTCGATGTCACCGATCGTCGCGATGCGGATCGTCTGGCTCAGCGCCTGCGTCGTCACGCCGAGGTCCGCGGCGAGATCGAAGCGCGGCTTGATGAGGATCTCCGGACGGCGCAGGTCGCCCTCGATCCGCGGGCCGCGGATCGTCGACACGCCCTGCATCTCCGACACCATCTTCAGCGCCGTCTGGTAGAGCTGGTCGGGGTCGTCGCCCGCAAACATCAGCACGATGTCACGGTTGGCCGGCCCGCCGCCCTGTTGCGACTGGAAGTTGATGCGCGCGTCGGGGATCTGGGCGAGCAGCGGCTGGGTGCCGCGCTCGAAGTCGATGCTCGACCGCGCCCGGTCGTCGCGCAGGCGCAGGTAGATGGTTGCCTCGCCGACGTTGACGTCCGCGAACGCCTCGCCGACCTCCTGCTGGTCGAGCAGGATGCCGACCGCCTTGTCGACGACCTTTTCGGTCTGCGCGAGCGTCGAGCCCGGGGTCAGGTTGATGCTGACCTGGCTGTAGTCCTGGTCGATCGTCGGCTGGAACGCGCTCGGCAGAGTAATGTAGGCGAGAAGCGTCAGGCCGAACGAGGCCGCGCCCACGCCCATCATCCACCAGCGGCGGTCCCGCGTCCACGCGAACAGGCGCTTGGCGCGGCCGCTCGCCGGATCGTTGCGGACGGCGTCGGCCTTCGACCGGTCGAGCGACCAGCGGAGCACCTTCATATAGGCGTCCATCCACTTGCCCTCGCCGTGCGCGGCGACGCCGTGCGATTTCAGGAAGTAGGCCGCCATCATGGGTGTGATCAATCGCGCGACCGCAAGCGACATCAGCACCGCGACCACGACCGTCAGGCCGAATTGCTTGAAGAACTGCCCGGACACGCCCGGCATCACGCCGACTGGGAGGAACACCGCGACGATCGAGAAGGTCGTCGCGACGACGGCGAGGCCGATCTCGTCCGCCGCATCGATCGACGCCTGATAGGCGGATTTGCCCATGCGCATGTGCCGGACGATGTTCTCGATCTCCACGATCGCATCGTCGACGAGCACGCCCGCGACAAGGCTCAGCGCCAGCAGACTGATGGTGTTCAGCGTGAACCCCATCATGTCCATGAACCAGAAGGCCGGGATCGCCGACAGCGGGATTGCGATCGCCGAGATGATCGTCGCACGGAAGTCGCGCAGGAACAGCCACACGACGAGAACCGCGAGCATCGCGCCCTCGATCATCGCGGCCAGCGCCGACTTGTATTCGTCCTTGGTGTAATTGACGGTCGTGAACAGCTCGGTGAACTTGACCTTCGGGTTCTCCGCCTCGAGCTGCTTCAGCACCTTCTGCATCTCGTCGTAGACGGCGACGTCGGAGGCGCCCTTGGCCTTCTCGACGCCGAAGCTCAGCACCTGACGGCCGTTCATCTTCGCCAGCGAGCGCTGCTCGGCGTAGCTGTCGGTGACGGTCGCGATGTCGGCGAGGCGCACGGTGCGGCCGCCGCCGACCGAGATCTGCGTCTGGCCGAGCGTGTAGGCGTTGCGCGAGTTGCCGAGCACGCGGACCGACTGTTCTGAGCCGGCGACCTCGGCCCGCCCGCCCGTCGCGTTGACGTTGACGAGGCGGAGCTGCTGGTTGACCTGCGCGGCGGTGATGCCCTGCGCCTGCATCTTCACGGGATCGAGAACGATGCGGATCTCGCGGTCGACGCCGCCGGCGCGACGCACATTGGCCATGCCCGAAATGCCAAGCAGGCGCTTGGCGACGGTGTTGTCGACGTACCAGCTCAGCTCTTCGAGCGACATGTCGGTCGACTGCACCGACATGTAGGCGATCGGGCCGCCCTCGATGTCGATGCGCGTCACCTGCGGCTCGAGGATGCCGTCGGGCAGGTCGGACCGGATCTGCGAGACTGCGTTGCGCACGTCATTCAGCGCGCGGTCGACCGGCACGCCGATGTCGAACTGGACGTTGGTGTTGCTCGACCCTTCCTGGACGAACGACGAGATCTCGTCGACGCCCGAGACGCCGCGGACCGCGGCCTCGATGCGCTGCGTGACCTGCGTTTCCATCTCGGTCGGCGCGGCGCCCGGTTGGACCACCGACACCGACACGAACGGCACGCTGACGTCCGGCATGTTGTTGATGTCCATGCGGACG
>JADCGM010000150.1 GCA_020249025.1 Alphaproteobacteria bacterium | reverse complement strand
GACGGTGTCGGACAGCGGGCCGGTGACGGCCGCGCGGGCGACGAGCGCATCATAGTTGCCGTAGCTGATCTCACCGTTGCCGCCGAACTCGAACTGCGGGGCCTGCGTGACGATCGAGATGATGCCGGCCGAGGCGTTCTTGCCGAACAGGGTCGACTGCGGGCCACGCAGGACCTCGACACGCTCGATGTTCGACAGGTCGCCAATCTGGGCGGCCGAGCGCGAGCGGTAGACGCCGTCGATGAACACGCCGACCGACGGCTCGATGCCGGCGTTGTTGGCGCCGTTGCCGAAGCCGCGAATGACGAAGTTGGTGTTGGCCGAGCTCTGCAGCTGGCTGACGCGCAGCGACGGCACGAGCGTCTGCAGGTCGATGAGGTCGCGCACCTGGCTGCGCTCGATCGCCTCGACGGTGGTCACCGCGACCGAGATCGGGGTGTCCTGAAGGGTCTGGGCGCGCTTCGAGGCGGTGACGATGATCTCCTCGACGACGCCCTCGTCGTTCTCGACGGTCGAGGCGGCGCCCTGCGCGAAGGCCGGCGCGGCGATGACGGCGAGAGTCGAGGCGGTCGCGACGAGCGCGAGACGGGTACGGAACAACGATGTCATGAAAACAACCCCCAGAAGGATAGCAGAACCGGACTTGCCCCTCTTGCGGAGGCCGCGACCGGCGGTTCAGTGAGCACGTCACGCGGATGCGTGCGGCCCTTGTTGGGGCCTGTCTCGCAAATTGCCGGGGGCGCTGTCTAGCGCAGCGGCTCGGAACAAGGCTGTCGGAGGGGCAGGCGTTGCGTCAGGGCAACGGTCAGTCGCCCTTCTTGCTCTTCTTGATGCGGGCGATGGTCTCGATCGGGCAGGTGATGCCGGACCGCGCGCTGACCGCGTCGCGACCGGCGCACAGCTTCCCGGCCTCGGTGCGGCGGTAATAGAAGCCCTGATAATAGGAGAGCGCGGGGCAGGCGCGCTTGAAGCCCATGCGCCAGCGCTCGCCGTCGACCATGCGCAGTTCGATCGACTTGTCGCTCGTCACGATGGCGCCGGCGATCAGCGCGACGTCGACGCAGGCACGCTTCGACTTCTTGGACAGCAGGCCGAGCACGCTGCCGCGATCGCGGTCCTCGACCTCGACCTCGCGCACCCGCGGCGGGTCGAGCGCGACCTTGCGCACCGCATCCGGACCGGCGTGCGCGGCGGTCGCGGTCAGGAGCAGCAGCAAGAGCAACGGGAAACGCGGCAAGTTCAACCTCCGGCGTCCGCCTAGGCGCGCGGACGCTTGAACACGCCCTGAACCTAGGGATGGTTACGGCCCGGTCAACGGCGCGAATTGCCAGCGCGCCGCACCGCGACCATAGAAGCGCGCATGAGTGCAGCGCTCGAAGCGATGGCGGCGGCAGCGGGTCCGGGCGGCGCGATCCGCGATCCCGCGCTGCTCGCCCCCTATCTGACCGACTGGCGCGGCCGCAAGACCGGACGCGCGGACCTGCTGCTGCGCCCGGCGAGCGTCGCGGCGGTCCAGGCGATCGTCCGTCTGGCGGCCGAGCACCGCATCGGCCTCGTCCCGCAGGGCGGTAATACCAGCCTGTGCGGCGCGAGCGTGCCCGAGCCCGAGGGCGGAACCGTCATCCTGTCGCTGCAGCGGCTGAACGCCATCCGCCGCATCGATCCCGCCGACGACAGCCTCATCGCCGAGGCCGGCGTGACGTTGCAGGCGGTGCATGACGTCGCGACCGCCGCCGGGCGCAGCTTCCCGCTGTCTCTGGCGGCGAAGGGCAGCGCCACCGTCGGCGGGCTGGTTTCGACCAACGCCGGCGGCGTTCAGGTGCTGCGCTGGGGCACGATGCGCGCGCAGGTGCTCGGCCTCGAGGCGGTGCTGCCCGATGGCGCCATGCTCGATCAGCTGTCGGGGCTGCGCAAGGACAACACCGGCTACGACATCAAGCAGCTGCTCATCGGGGCCGAGGGAACCCTCGGCATCGTCACCGCGGCCTCGCTGCGGCTGGCGCCGAAGCCCGAAACCGTCGCTACCGCCTTCGTCGCGCTGCCCGACGCCGAGGCGGCGCTGGCGCTTCTCGGCCGGCTGCGCCGGATCACCGGCGGCGCGGTCGACAGTTTCGAGTTGATCCCCCGGCTCGGGCTCGATCTCGTGCTCCGTCATATCCCGGGCGCCCGCGATCCCTTCGCGGCCGCGCACCCCTGGTATGTGCTCGTCGAGGCCACCTCGTCCCGCGCGAACGATCCGCTCGCGGGTACGCTGGAGGAGGGATTGGGGGAGGCCATCGCGGGCGGTGAGGCGGTGGATGCCGTGGTCGCCGCGAGCGAGGCGCAGCGCGCGACGCTCTGGGCGCTGCGCGAGGAGTTGCCCGAAGCCGAGCGCCGCGACGGCGCCGCATTGAAGCACGACATCGCGGTCCCTGTGACGCGCATGCCGCGCTTTCTGGTCGAAGCGACACGGCGGATCGAGGCGGACTGGCCCGGCACCTCGGTGCTGGCGTTCGGCCACCTCGGCGACGGCAATGTCCATTTCAACGTGCGCCCGCCGGCCGGCGTCGCCTTCGCCGACTTCGCCGCGGCGGCGGCCGACCTGACGCCCGCCGTCAACGACATGGTCGTCGCGGCCGGCGGCTCGATCTCGGCCGAGCATGGCATCGGCACGCTGAAGCGCGGCGAACTCGCCCGGCTGGGCGATCCCGGCAAGCTCGCGGCGATGCGCGCGATCAAGGCCGCGCTCGATCCGCTCGGCATCATGAATCCGGGGAAGGTGCTCTAGCGCCGCATCGCCCCTGCCTTGCGCCGGAAACGGCTGCCGCCTAATGGGAGCGCTTCGCCGGACCATGGGGGGTCCGCAACATATTCACGTTCGGAAAGACATCATGGCCAGCCAGCCCGACAACGCCCAGCCGCTGCCGCTCTTTTATCAGTCGATCGCGCCGCTTTCGTCGCAGCTCCATCCCGGTTGGGGCCTGACCCTGCGCTCGGCGTTCCCCGAGACGAAGATCACCCATGCGGTGCCGATCACGGTCGACGAGTTCGCGGCGGCGCAGCGCCACTATCCGATCGTGTTCGGCATGGGCGACGGCCCGGCCCCGCTCGCGCTCCTCGGCCTGAACGAAGGCGTCAACACCTTCGTCGATGCCGACGGCAACTGGCGCCCGGACACCTACATCCCGGCCTATATCCGCCGCTATCCATTCCTTCTCGCCAAGCTGACGCCGGAGTCGACCGAGCTGTCGCTGTGCTTCGACGACCAGTCGGGCCTCGTCGGCCCCGACGGCGCCGACAAGCTGTTCGACGGCGACCAGCCGAGCGAGATCACCAAGAACATCCTGCAGTTCTGCGAGCAGTTCGAGCAGTCGGTCGCGCGCACCCGCGCCTTTGTCGAGGACCTCGAGAAGTCGGGCCTGCTCATCGACGGCGAGTTCACCGTCTCGCGCGACAACGAGCAGCCGGCGATCTACCGCGGCTTCCGCATGGTTGCCGAGGAGAAGGTGCAGGAGATGCGCGGCGACCAGGCCCGCAAGATGGTTCAGAACGGCGCGCTCGGCCTCGTCTATGCGCACCTGTTCAGCCTCGGCAACCTGCGCGAGATCTACGCTCGCCAGCAGGGTCTGCCGACCGTCTAGTTCGTCGATCCGGGCCGGTGGTTGGTCGTAGACCTCTGCCGGCCTGATTGACAGGATATAACATCACATTTAACGACGCGCCCAGTCCGTCACAGGGTGGGTTGGTCTCATGCGTCGCATTCTTCTCGGTTCGCTTCTCCTCTCGGCCGCGCCGGTTCTGGCGCAAGCCCAGGTCGCCGCGGGCGACGACGTCCATGGCGAGTCGAGCGAGATCATCGTCACCGCGCCCTATGCCCGCGAGCGCATCGATGCGCTGTCGAGCGTGTCCGTCGTCGATGCCGATACGCTGGCGCGCCAGCTCGCGCCCTCCATCGGCGACACCCTCGCCCGTCAGGCGGGCGTCTCGTCCAGCTCGTTCGCCCCCGGCGCGTCGCGCCCGGTTCTGCGCGGCTTTCAGGGCGACCGCGTTCGCATCCTGACCGATGGCATCGGCTCCATCGACGCCTCGAACACCTCGGCGGACCACGCCGTCACCATCGATCCGATTACCGCCGAGCGCATCGAGGTCGTGCGCGGCCCGGCCTCGCTTCTCTACGGGTCGTCGGCGATCGGCGGCGCGGTGAACGTCATCGACCGCCGCATCCCGCGCGCGGTGCCCGAGCATCCGCATGCCGACGTCATCGCCGGCTACGGCTCGGCCGCCGACGAGCGCAGCGTCGCCGCCGGCTTCGACATCGCGCTCGCCCCGTCGCTCGTGGCGCATGTCGACGGCAGCTGGCGCAAGACCGACGATCTGCGCACCGGCGGCTTCATCCTGGCGCCCTCCGCCCGCGCCGAAGCGCGCCTCGGCGCGGCGGCCGGCAACGACGAGGCCGAGGAGCTGCTCGACGCCCGCGGCAAGCTGGAGAACAGCGCTACCGAGACCACGACCGCGGCCGGCGGGCTCGCCTGGATCGGCGAGGGGGGCAATTTCGGCGTCTCGGTCGCCCGCTTCGACAGCCGCTACGGCGTGCCCGAGCGCCCGGACCTCGGCCCGCCGACGATCGGCGCCGCCCCCCACGCGCATGAGGATGTCGTCATCGACATGGGCCAGACCCGCATCGATCTGCGCGGCGAGGCGGAGCTCGGCGGATTCTTCGAGCGCGTGAAGCTGCGCGCCGGCGGTGCCGACTATGAGCACACCGAATTTGAGGGCGACGAGACCGGCACCGTGTTCAAGAACAAGGGCCGCGAGGCCCGGCTCGAGTTCGTGCAGACCAAGCGCGGCGGCTGGCGCGGCGCGGTCGGCCTGCAGGGCTTCACCCGCAAGCTCGAGGCGATCGGCGACGAGGCCTTCCTGCCGCCCAACCGCACCGAGCAGTTCGGCGTTTTCACCTTGCAGGAGTTCGACCTCGGCCGCGTCAACCTCGAAGGCTCGGCCCGGTTCGAGACGACGACCGTGAAGGCTGCGAGTATCGGCGAGAAGCGGTCCTTCGATGCGCTGTCGGGCGCGATCGGCGCCTCGTTCGAGCCGTCCGACGACTGGCGACTCGGCGTCAACCTGTCACGCACGGTCCGCGCGCCGTCGGCCGAGGAGCTCTATTCGGACGGTCCGCATGCCGCGACCCAGGCCTATGAGGTCGGCGATCCCGACTTCGCCGCCGAGAAGGCCTGGGGCCTCGAAGGCTTCGTGCGCACCGAAGGCGCGGGCGTGACCCTGTCGGCCGCCGTCTACGCCAACTGGTTCAGCAACTACATCTACGAGACCGCGACCGGCCGCATCGAGGACGATCTGCCGGTGTTCGAGTTCCGTCAGGCGGATGCGACCTATGTCGGCTTCGAGCTCGAGGCCTCTGCCCCGCTCGCGACCGTCGGCGGCTGGACCTTCGTCGCAGACGCCGTCGCCGACGCCACCCGCGCCACGGTGAAGTCGGTCGGTCCCGCCCCGCGCATCCCGCCGCTGCGCT
>JADCGM010000015.1 GCA_020249025.1 Alphaproteobacteria bacterium | reverse complement strand
GAGGTCGCGAGCATCCTTGCGGCCATGACCGAGGAGTTTCCGGGGCTCGAAATCCATATCCAGATGGGGGTGATGCCGGCGGTGGCCGAGCGCATACGCAGCAACGAGTTCTCCGTCTATGTCGGGACGGTGGCGGACGGTTTCGACGATCCGTCGCTCGACGTTCTGCGGCTGACGACGCTGCCGCTGATCGTCGCAGCCGGTGCGCGGCATCCGCTCGCCGGGCGGCGCGAGGTGCATCCGCAGGCGCTGCTCGACTATCCCTGGATCGCGATCGGCAATCTCGATGCCAACCTGCCGGACTGGCGGCGACCGTTCGAGGGGGCCGGGCTGACGCCGCCGCGCCCGGCGATCGACATCCGCAACATCGCGCTCGTCCGCACGATGCTCGCCGAAGGGCGGTTCCTCACCATCCTTCCGGTCAGCATGGTGCGCACCGATCTGGCCGATGGCGTCATCGCCGACGTCACCCCGCCCGGTTTCGGCTGGCGGCTGCGGCTGGAGGCGGTGACGCGCGCCGGCCTAACGCCGCCGGCGGCGGCGCGGATCTTTCTCGACCGGCTCAAGGCGGCCTACACGCCAGCTAATTAGTCGACCTTATGATACGGTAAAAATTATAAACTGGACGGATGTGACGGGTCCGTTTCACCTTTCCGGTCCGGGAGACCTGCGGACGCGCCTCGGGACAGGCGCGACAGGCCGGACGGAGGGGAGATCAGATGCGCAAGGCGATTCTGCTGACGGCGGCGGGCATGACCGCGCTGAGCCTCGCGGGGGCGGGCCAGGCCCAGACCGCGTCCGACCAGCCCACAGCGGTCACCGAGTCGAGCGACATCACCGAAATCGTGGTCACCGCGCGCAAGCGCCAGGAAAGCCTCATCGACGTGCCGCTGTCGATCACGGCGGTCACCGCCGACCAGCTCGACAAGGCCAATGTCGACGACATCTCCGACCTCGCGATGCAGACGCCGGGCCTGTCGTTCCGCCAGGGCTTCGGCCGCTCGGGCTCGGGTCAGGGCGCGTCCAACAGCCGCCCGTCGATCCGCGGCATGTCGAACATCCTCGGCACGCCCAACGCCTCCTTCTTCGTCGACGGCGTCTATGTGTCGGGCAACATCACCAGCTACCAGCTCGACAATCTCCAGCGCGTCGAGGTCATCAAGGGCCCGCAGTCGGCGCTCTATGGCCGCCAGACCTTCTCGGGCGCAGTCAACTTCGTCACCCGCGATCCCGGCGACACCTTCGAAGGCAAGCTGAAGCTGACCGCCGGCCAGTACGGCCATTATGAGGCGTCGGGCTTCGTCAGCGGCCCGCTGACCGACAACGTCTTCTTCGAGATCAACGGCCGCAGCTACGATTTCGGCGGCGACTACCGCAACGGCGACAACGGCAAGCGCGACATCGGCGACCAGCAGAGCCGCAGCATCGGCGGCAAGCTCGTGCTGAAGGGCGGCGAGAATTTCACCGCCACCTTCAACGTCGGCTTCGCCCGCGACCGCGACAAGGGCTTCGCGATCCAGCTGTTCGGCAGCGCCAACCTCAACTGCTTCCTGCCGGTGATCACCGCGACGGTGGCGGGCATTCCGCAGGCCCGCGGCCGCACCGTCGGCTATTATTGCGGCGAGATGGAGAGCCCGAAGACCTACGCCTGGAACATCGACGAGATCGAGGCGCGCGGTTACGACGGGCTCGACCGCAAGACGTTCCGGTCGAGCGCCAAGCTCGAATACACGACCGACAGCGACTGGACGTTCACGTCGATCAGCGCGTTCAACAAGACCAAGAACCAGCAGACGTTCGACAACATCTACCAGCCGATCCCGTCGGCGACGTTCCCGATCACGAGCTTTGCGCCGACCATCGAGAGCGCGCAGGTCCGCGACATCAGCCAGGAGCTGCGCGTGATGACCCCGCGCGCGGCGAAGGTGCGCGGCCTGTTCGGCGCCTTCATCTACAACGAGGATGACGGCACCCGCTTCAGCTACAACTACCAGCGCAACGCCCGCTACGATCTCGGCACCAACGACGGCGTCCGCAACCGCGCGCTGTTCGGCATGATCGAGGCCGATTTCACCGAGCGCTTCACGATGAGCGCGGAGGCCCGCTACCAGCAGGACAAGATCATCGGCACCAACGAGGCGTCGACCGCCGCGGCGACGACGCCGACCGGCGTCGTCCTGCCGATCACGCTCGAGCGCGTGCAGAAGTTCACGGCCTTCCTGCCCCGCGTCACCGCGCGCTTCGAGGCGAACGAGGACCTGACGGTCTACGGCTCGGTCGCCAAAGGCAACAAGCCGGGCGGCTTCAACGACCTGCCGACCAACGCGCGGCCTGCCGATGTCGCATTCTTCCAGAGCGAGGGTCTCGAGACCTTCGACGAGGAATCGGCATGGAACTATGAGCTGGGCGTCAAGGGCCGCGCCTTCGACCGGCGGCTGTCGTTCAGCACCAGCGCCTTCTACGTCGACTGGAAGAAGCAGCAGCTCACCCGCTCCGAGCCCTATGTGACGACGGCGGGTGCGGCGGCCAACGCGGCCTTCATCCAGAACGCTGGCGAATCCGAGATCAAGGGCTGGGAAGTCGATCTCAGCGGCAAGCCGGCGAGCTGGCTGTTCATGCGCTTCGCCTACACGTTAGTGAACGCCAAGTTCGTCGACTTCGACGACGAGAACACCGAGCGCATCTTCGACACCGACGGCTTCCCGTCGTTCCTGCCGAGCGGCGCGCGCAACCCGGCCGACACCGACACCCGCAACGGCCAGGTGAAGGGCAACCGCCTGCCGCAGACGCCGCAGCACCAGTTCGTGATCAGCACCGAGGTCACCCAGCCGGTGGCCGAGGGAATGGACGCCTTCCTCCGCTCCGACTTCGCCTATGAGAGCAAGCGCTACGTCCAGGTCGACAACCTCGTCCACACCGGCGACAGCTACAACTGGAACGTCGCCGTCGGCATCGAGCGCAAGAACTGGACGCTCCAGGCCTATGTCGAGAACCTGCTCGACGACCGGACGCCGCTCGTCATCACCCGCCTCATCGATACGCGGCGGCTGATCTCGATCCCGAACGGCCTCGGCGGACGCCAGACCACCTTCTACCGCGACTTCCTCGTAACCGCGCCGAAGAAGCGCGAGATCGGGGCCAGCCTGACCTACCGCTTCTAGGGGCTTGAGCGATGGCGTGGCGGAACAGCGAGCGGGACTGGGGAGGGATCGCCAAGCTGTTCCACTGGGCGATGGCGGTGCTGATCATCGGCACCTCCATCTTCGTCCTCCACGTCAACGACAGCCTGCCGTGGTTCAAATCGAGCCCGTTGATCTTCATCACCTACATCAACTGGCACAAGGCGTTCGGCCTGATCGCGCTGGCGCTGGTGATCGGGCGGCTGCTGTGGCGGCGGCGCAATCCGGTGCCGGTGACCGCGCCGCTGACTCCGTTCGAGGCGACGTGGAGCCACCGCACGCACCTGCTTCTCTACGCGCTGATGATCCTCGTGCCGGTGACGGGCTGGCTGTCGTCGTCCTTCTTCGGCAGCGGGACGAAGTTCTGGGGCCTGTTCGAGATCCCGCCGATCACGCCCAAGTCGAAGACCGGCGTCGCCGTCTTCTACTGGGTCCACTTCACGCTCGCCTGGGCGATCCTGTCGATCGTCGCCGTGCATGCGGGCGCCGCGCTCTACCACCACTTCAACCGCCGCGACCGGGTGCTCCGCGCGATGCTCCCGGGCGGCTCGACGAAAGGCGACGCCGCGTGACCAAGCGAACCCTGTTCCTGCTGCTGGCGACCGCGCTGGCGACGCCGGTGACGGCGGGCAAGATGCTCGACCCCGCCAAGCCCGAAGACGCGCTGAAGCTCGTCCAGAAGTCGATCTGCTCGCTGAAGGAAGGCGAGACGGTCATCTACTGGTGGAAGGGCGCGATGTTCAGCCGCGTCGAGGGCGAGCGCGACCGCGAGCTGTTCAAGCTGCAGGGCATGAACATCCGCCAGTGCAAGAATCTGAAGGACCCGCAGCGCGGATCGGGCTTCCGCTCGGTCAGCCGCGAGATCATGATCCATCTCGATCCCAAGACCGAGACCATCGCCGACAGCTGGAAGAACCCGTGGACGGGCGAGACGCTGGAGGTGATCCACGTCGCCAACGATCCGGTGAACATGCGCCAGCCGATGTTCGCGCTGCGCCCCGACGGCAAGCCGATCGCGGCGGACTTCGAGGTCGTCGGCAAGCGCGCGATCCGCACCGGCAACGCGCCGCTGTTCTACAAGAACCCGCTCGGCGGCGAGTATCAGGACTGGGTCGGCGGCAGCTATCACGCGATGGAGATGGGCTCCGACTTCTTCTACGCGGCCGACCTGTTCGACGCATCGAAGCCGACGGTGGCGCATCATTCGATCTCGTGGTCGCGCATCTCCGGCTGGCTGCCGTGGATGAAGATGGGTGACCGTAACGGCGCGGTCTACACCGCGACGGTCGGCGGCCGCGCCAAGTCGATCGACGATCTGCCCGAGCCGCTGCGCACGATCCTCAAGGAGCGCTACCCGCAATATGCGGCGCCGCCGCCGCTCGACGACGCGCGTCCCAACGAGACGAGCTGGGAAGTCTTCAAGAAGCGGATGGAAGCCAAGAAGGGGGAGGCCAAGTGATGCGCGCGACCATTATCGCCGGGCTCGCTGCCGTCGCCACGCTCGCGGCCCCCGCGCTCGCCCAGAAGCCGCTCGATCCGTCGAACCCGGACGACGCCTTCAAGATGAACACCAAGGTGATCTGCTCAACGAAGGCGGGCGAATGGACGCCCTTCTACTGGTGGGGCACGGTCTACAGCCGCATCCGCGGCGAGAAGGACCGGCACCTGTTCGACGTCTATGCGATGTCGATGCGCCAGTGCCAGCCGTTCACCGACCCGGTCCGCGGCGTCGGCTCGCGCTCGGTCAACCGCGAGATCATGTTCTACACGCTGCCCGGTACCAAGGAGGTGCTGCGCGAGTGGAAGAACCCTTGGACGGGCGAGACCGTCGAGGTCATGCACGTCAACAACGATCCGGTGAACTCGCGCGGGGTCAACTGGTCGCGCGACGAGAAGGGCAACCCGACCGCCAAGTTCACCCACATGGTCAAGGACGGCTACGTCTATCAGGGCGGCGGCGCGGCGTTGCTGTTCTACGACAACCCGCTGGCGGGCGAGTATCAGGACTATGTCGGCAACAAGTATCAGGCCGCCGAATTCCTGACCGCGGTGGTGCCCTACAAGGTGCTCGCCGACCCGAAGACCAGCCGTTCGGATGACACCGTCATTTCTTGGGGCCGGATTTCGGACTGGCTGCCGTGGATGAAGATGGGCGGCCTCGAAGGCACCCTGATCCACTACACCGGCGGGCTGCGCCTCAACAATTTCGAGGAGCTGCCGGGCTGGATCAAGGACGAGGTCCGCAAGAACTACCCGGCCTATGTCGCGCCGCCGCCGGTCGACGACACGCGGCCGAATGACACCACCTGGACCGTCTTCAAGCGCAAGGTCGACGCCGAGCGGGCGGCCAAGAAGGCCAAGTGAAGCGGATCCTCCTCGCCGGGCTCGTCGCGCTGGCGGCCGTCGCAGGGCAAGCGACGGCCGCCCCCAGCGACGGCACGGTGGTGCGGCGCACGACGCTCGTGGTCAACGACCTCGACGCGTCGATCGCCTTCTACCGGACACTCGGCTTCGAGCTCTGGTACGACGGCAAGGGCGGCACGGTGACAGGGCAGGGGCTGCCCGTCGACGGGGTGAAGCCCGGCGATCCGACCCGGCTCGTCATCATGAAGGGCAAGGACCCCTACATCGGCATGGTCGGGCTGCTGCAATATGGCCCGAAGCGGCCGCTGCCGAAGCTCGACGGGCGCATGCAGGTCGGGCAATCCATCCTCATGATCGAGACCAGGGGCATCGCCGCCATCACCGAGAAGCTGAAGGCGATGGGCGCGCGCATCCACAAGGGGCCGGACACCTCGCACATCAAGAGCGTCAGCGACGAATGGGATGCGACCTTCCTCATGGTCTTCGATCCCGACGGGCGGATGATCGAGCTGACCGAACGGCTCAACTGATGCTGGCGCGGCGCGCG